>JANOXW010000304.1:0-2993 GCA_031418635.1 Acidobacteriota bacterium | reverse complement strand
GTTTCAGCCCGTTCACCGGACAACTCGAACCGCGTTTTGAACGCAACAGTCGCACGTTTTTTATTCGTGCTTCATATCTGTTCAGAAAGAGCTTTTAACTTTCTCCCTATTTTCCTTCTCTTCCTAGAATAAATTTGGCAGTGAACTTCGATTAAGTTCACTGCCGTTTTTTTTTCTAAATTGACCTGAATGATGCTTTGAACCTAAAATCTTTGCGCCTTTTCCTGCTTAAACTTTGCCGACGAAATACAATTGCGAATTAAATTCGCTGTCGTTCGATTCAACCGTTATTTTTTGATAAGTCCCGTCGGATTTCAAGATTTGGGCATTAACATTATCTTTGAGATACGCGCTCAGAATTTCATCTTTGATGTGTTTCTTTAATCGTGTATCTTTTATCGGCACCACGGCTTCAACCCGACGGTCGAGATTGCGGTGCATCCAATCGGCACTTCCGATGTAAATTTCGTCATTGCCACCGTTAGCAAAATAAAAAATGCGGCTGTGTTCGAGAAAGCGTCCGACGATAGAAACGACGCGAATGTTGTCTGAAAGACCTGCGATGCCGGGACGCAAAACGCAAATGCCGCGCACGATTAAATCAACTTTTACGCCCGCTTGCGAAGCGCGATAGAGCGCACGGACGATTTTATCATCGGTCAAGCTATTGATTTTGACAATGATTCCGGCATCTTTGCCGTCGAGTTTGTTGGCAGTTTCGCGGTCAATCAGTTCCAACATTTTTTCGCGCAAATTTATCGGCGCAACCAACAGTTGCCGATATTCGGTATGATACGAATAACCCGTCAAAAAATTGAATAAATCAGTAACGTCTTTACCGATTTCGTCGTCAGCGGTGAGCAATCCTAAATCGGTATAAATGCGCGAAGTCGTCGGATTATAATTTCCGGTAGCGAGATGGACATAACGATGTAGTTCGTCATTTTCACGGCGCACGACGAGTGTAATTTTTGAATGAGTTTTCAAACCGCGCATTCCGTAAATGACGTGAACGCCTTCGTCTTCCAGTCGCCGCGCCCATTCGATATTATTTTCCTCATCAAACCGCGCTTTCAATTCGACCAACGCCGCAACCTGTTTGCCGTTCTGACTCGCCTTCATCAAAGATTTGACAATCGGCGAATCTTTGCCCGTCCGATACAGACAAATTTTAATCGCACTGACATTTTCATCTTCCGCCGCCGCGTTGACAAAATCCGTTACGGTGCTAAACGCCGTGAACGGATGATGAAGCAGAACGTCTTGTTTTTTCAAGGTGTCGAAGATATTGTCCGATTTGCGTAATGGCGTTGGAATCGAATAAGCAATCGGTTTGTCCTTCAAATCAGGACGGTCAATCGCGTAAAGCCGCATCAAATCTGGAATATTCAAAAAACCGTCTATTTGATAGACATCCTTATCCATCACGCCGATTGAGCTGGTTAGATGTTCGATCATTTTTTCGGGCATCGAAGCCGTTACTTCCAATCGCACGGGAAAACTAAATCGGCGGCGATGATGAAGTTCCTGTTCCATTGTTCGCAACAAATCGCCCGCTTCGTCTTCGCGCAGTTCGAGGTCGGCATCGCGCGTCAGCCGAAACAGATGACATTTGTTGGTCTTCATATTCGGAAAAAGATGACGCACATTTGCCGCGACGAGTTCGCCTAACAGCGCGAAATTCGTTTCTTCTTCGTTAATCGGAATCAGACGCGAGATGTTCGGCGGCAATTTTATTCGCACAAACCGACTGCGATTATAAAGATGTTCGAGTTTGCCGTGGCTAAAACTTTTGTCGGGTTCGACAATTAAACCGAGATTCAAACTCAGGTTTGAAACATAAGGAAACGGATGGCTTTCGTCAACCGCTTGCGGCGTTAAGACAGGAAAGATGTTTTTCAGAAAATAATCGTCCAGCTTTTTCTTTTCACTACTATTTAAATCTGGGTAAGCCGAAATATTGATGCCTGCTTCGGCGAGTTTTAGTAAAATATCTTTTTGCAAACAGCGCGTTTGTTCAATAACCATCGGACGCACGAGTTCGCGGATTTCGCGCAATTGTTCTGCCGCCGTCATTCCGTCAGGCGAAGATTTGCTGATGCCTTCGGCGATTTGCTCTTTCAAACCCGACACGCGAATCATAAAAAACTCGTCCAAATTACTCGAAAAAATCGAAAGAAATTTGAGCCGTTCGAGCAACGGCGTAGTGTCGTCGAGTGCTTCTTGCAACACGCGCCGGTTAAACTCCAACCAACTAATTTCGCGGTTGGTCAAAAAGCGGGGATCATCAACCGAAATTGGATTTTCAGTGTTTTCTTGTTCTGTTTCAGTTTTTTGAGCTATCGGATTCATAAAAAGCGACTAGTAGATTCTAGGCGGTTAGACGGCGAAAGGCAACAAATTAGATGTTAAATTTTTGTAAGAGAGAAGTTTGCCCTTATCGAAGATAGCAAAAACAAAGGTTGACAGTCAAATTTTTGTAATAAAACAGAACAACGGTAATTTCACAGGCGCGTGTTTTCATGCCCGAAATTTGATATAATCGGACATCAAGCGGTATAGGAAATTTTGTTCAAATTCGATTTAAGCTATTCGCTATTAATTATCAACTATTAGCTGATTATCAGGAATAAGGATTCTTTTCCTGATAATCAGCTAATAGTTGACAGTGAAAAGTTGACAGTTTAGCTCACGGCAATTGCCAATTACAAGAATTTCAATACTTAAAGACAAAATAAAACCAACATTAATAAAAACATAGTGGAAGAAATTTTCGGTAAAAACGGACTCATCGCCAAGCATCATCAAGACTACGAATATCGCGCCGGTCAGATACAAATGGCGGAAGCGGTTTTGCGGGCGTTTGAGCAGAAAAAACATCTCATCGTCGAAGCGGGAACGGGAACGGGCAAAACGCTTGCTTATCTCGTGCCGGCGATTGCCGCCGCGATTGGCAAAAAAAAGCGCATCATTATCTCGACCGGAACGAAAAA
>JANOXW010000303.1:0-5080 GCA_031418635.1 Acidobacteriota bacterium | reverse complement strand
GACTTGGCAAAAACTTCGTCCAAACTTCCCAATTCAATGCCGAAATCCTTTGCCTGTTCGCTTGAAACAAACGGATCAAAGGCTAGAATTTTCATCCCGAAGCCTTTGGCAATCTTCGCAACGTGCCGTCCGATTCTGCCCAAACCGATAACGCCGAGAGTTTTTTCGTTTAATTCCACGCCGACAAAACTCTTTTTGTCCCAAATTCCGGCTTGCAATTTGGCGTGTGCCTGCGGAACATTCCGCGCCATCGAAACTAATAAAGCAATCGTGTGTTCGGCAGTCGTAATCGTGTTGCCGTCGGGCGCATTCATCACGACGATGCCGCGTTCGGTTGCGGCTTTGACATCAATATTGTCCACACCGACACCAGCGCGACCAATCACGCGCAGTTTTTCGGCTTTGTCCATCAAATCCGCCGTGATGCGCGTCGCACTGCGAACAATCACGCCGTCGGCATCTTTTAATTTTTCGGCTAAAGCATCAAAATCAAGTTTGGTTTCTTTTTCAACCGTAAATCCCGCTTCAACCAAAGGTGCGAGTTTTTCTTCATTCACATCGTCCGCGATAAATACTTTTATATCATTCATAAATTTGTTAATTGTTCATTGTTAATGATAAGTTGTTTGCGTGTCAATTGATTGATGGAAAACGGTTGATTTCACCAATTTACAATTTACAATTTACAATTAACGCATTTTATGGAAATTTTTGTTTATCGAAACGACTCGGACAAAATCGAAGAAGGCTTTTCCCCGGCGGAATTGTCCGAACTTTTAGCCGATAAGGAGAATATTGTTTGGGTAGATTTTTTAGGCGAAACACCCGAACAGTGTAACCAAGCAAAAGACGTGATGCTAAATGTTTTTAAGTTTCACCCTTTAACGGTTGAAGACTGTCTGGAAACGCGCAATCAGCCGAAAGTCGAAGCCTTTCCTGATTACGTTTATTTCATTCTGCACGGCGTAAAGCCCGAAGAAACCAGTTCATCAAATTTTATTACAAAAGAGATGGATGTCTTTTTAGGCAATAATTTTTTCGTTACATTTCACACCGAACGCTTCAGAAGCATCAAAAAAGTTAAGCAACAAATTCGCATTACGCCTTATGCTTGTCAGCGCGGCGCGGCTTACCTTTTGCATCAAATCCTCGATTATATGATTGATTTGTATATGCCGATTGTTGATGATTATGACAATTCCATCAACGAACTCGAAGACCGCGCTTTTTTGAAGAACAAAAATAACACAAAGATTTTGAAGGAAATTATGGATTTGCGCCGAAGCGTGGCGCGTCTGAAAAGAATTTCGTCGCGTCAATTAGATGTTTTATACAGAATTTCGCACGGCGAATTCGCGCAAATCCCCGAAAATGTTCTTCCTTTTTACCGCGATATTTATGACCATCTGCAAAGAATTTCCGACCTTTCGGAAACTTATAAAGATTTGGTTTCGGGACTTTTCGACATCCATTTCAACATTACTGCCACCAAAACCAATGACGTGATGAAAGCTCTCGCCATTCTTTCCGCCATAATGTTGCCGCTGACTTTGATTGCGGGAATTTACGGAATGAATTTCGATAATATGCCCGAACTAAAAACTCGCAACGGTTATTATTTGACAATCGCCATGATGATTTTCATTGCCATCGCGCTGATATTTTATTTTTGGCGCAAAGGTTGGATTTTTGAAGGAAAAGATGACGACGAAAGTGAGAAATGAGATATGAGAAGTCAAATACTTCTTACATCTCACTTAAAAAGAAATTCTAATCGCATAGATCAAGGCAAGACAAGTTCCACCATAAACGCCGGCTAAAATATCATCCGCGCAAACTCCGATGCCGGCAGGCAGATTTTGCAGAGAATCTATCGGATAAGGCTTCCAAATATCGAACAATCTGAATAATAAAAATCCCGCGACAACGTAATACCAATGAACATCAAACGGAATAAACATAAAAACCAGCAATTGTCCCATCACTTCGTCCACGACGACTTTTTGCGGGTCTTTGTTGGCAAAAAGATGCGTCGCCCTGCCCGAAGCCCATACGCCGATTAGACAAAATATCAGAAAAATGACCGCATTTATCGCGTGAACCCAAGCCGTAACTTGTTCGCCATTCCAATCCCGATCCAGAAAATAATTGCCGAGATGTGTTTCAGTCGCCCAAAACAACAGATAAATCGCCACGCCGACCATCGAACCCCAAGTTCCGGGCGCAAGCGGCAAATATCCGACACCAAAAGTCGTCGTCGCCAAAGCAAAATAATCGAGCGGAGTTTTTTGTATTGTTGTTTCGTTTTTCAATTTTTATGTTTTGACACTAATCATTCAATATTTATTTGATTGATCTATCTTCAAATAATATCGCCATTTGATTTAATGCTAACTCCAATGTTGAATTGGCATTGTCCGCTTTTTAGACTTATTTTTCAACTTCAAACCCAAAAACCTGTGCCTGTTATTTGTAATTCCTTTTATAAAAGTCCTACATTTTCAGCCGAGTTGATTCTTTTATCGGAATCCAAATCTGCTCTTCCGCATTCGGGTCGTCCGGTTTATATTGGTCGCTTAAAATCTCAAAATGAGGGCAGTTATTCAATTCGTATTTGGAATTCGGAAGCCACTTTCCAAAGATAAACTCAGCCGTTCAGGGAAAATCGTTCGGTGTTCCTATATGAATGAAAACGGCGTATTTCCCACTTGCAAGCGTATATGATTCCATCGCGTGCGGGACATTTTCAAAGTTCGACACCTCGACGGCTGCCCATTTTTCAAACATCGTGTTTGGTGTCGGGTTTTCCACATTAAAATCCTCGCCATAAACCTGCACAGAATAAAAATCCGTCGTCAATCTGCCTGTAATTTCTTTCACTTGAGGCTTAAATTTTCGCCACAGTTCAAAAGTTTTGTTTTCGGAAAGTGATGTTTTGATTCGCATCCCGATTAATTTTCGATCAGCAATATCAACGATTTTGGGTTGCATCATATTCTTTTGCTTTCAGTCCGCTTCAAACTACGCCCGTTTCTAAAAAAGTCATCGTTGCATTTTCGGTGTCGAGTTCAGCTTCGATGCCGACGGGCAAAGTAAATTGGTCGCGGATATGTCCGAAGGAAAGCCCGTAAATTACGGGAATCTTTAAATCGCCGAGTCGGTCTTTGATCACATCAATCAAACTTTGCGAATCGCTGTTTTTCGGGTTGCAATCTTCAAAAACGCCGAGTGCAATTCCCGCAAGCGAATGTAAATCAACGCTTTGGCGCAACTGTGTGAGCATTCGGTCAATGCGATAAGGCAATTCGCCAACGTCTTCGATAAAAAGAATTTTGCCTTTCACATTTCGCAATGCAAAAGGTGTTCCCGCCAAAGCCGTCAACAAACTTAAGTTGCCGCCAACGATTTTTCCGCGACATTTGCCTTTGGTGATAATTTCGGTTTTGAAAAGATTCGATTCTTTCGCCACATTGTCGGGCGAAAGTTCGATTTTATAAGGCGCGGACGGATTCATCAGCATATTGATAACGTGCTTTTTTGAATAATCTGAAAATGTGGAAGCGGCAACCGGACCGTGAAATGTTACCAGACCGCAGTTTTGCGAAATCGCCAGATGCAAAGCCGTAATGTCCGAATATCCGATAAAAATCTTCGGATTCTTTTTAATCAAACCAAAATCCACATTTGGCAATAATCGAGAAACACCATAACCGCCGCGCACACACCAAACGGCATCAATTTCATTATCGCCAAACGCCCAATGCAAATCGTCAAGTCGCTCTTTATCTGTGCCTGCTAAAAATCCGTTAATGTTTCGCGCATTTTTTCCGACCTTTGTTTTGAACCCCAAATCAGCCATATTTTGCAAGGCTTTATCAAAATCTTCCGCCGATAAACCGCTTGCCGGCGCAATCACGCCAATCGTGTCGCCTTTTGCTAAACGCTTCGGTTTGATAATTGCTTTTTTGCTTGAAACTTGGCGTTTTTCTCCTAAAACGGATTGTGCCAAAAAAGGAAATGTGGCTAAACCTGCCAATAATTCGCGTCTTTTCATAATTTACGAGTTGTTTTCTAAACATCAATTCTAACCAAACCGCGCTTTATCACCAAAGTCGCTGCGGAAGTTCGGTCGGATACATTTAATTTATCGAAGATATTTTTGACGTGAGTTTTGACGGTGTTTTCGCTGACTTCCAGATTATACGCAATCTCTTTATTCGATTGTCCTTTAACAATGCTACCTAAAATTTTTCGTTCGGCAGGCGTGAGTTCTTCTTGTCCGAGATTTTCGCTCAGAATATTGGCAATTTCGGTTGGAATATATTTTCTGCCCGCATTAACAACGCGAATCGCTTTGACCAATTCGCTTTCTGAAATATCCTTACAAATATAACCAAACGCACCTTTTTTGAGCGAACGGGAAATTTCCGAATCGCCCGCGTGTTCGGCTAAAACGATAATTTTCGCCCTTTTGTCGGCATTAAGATAATTTCCAATTTCATCAACCGCACACGAATCAGGCAGACGCAAACCCAAAATCGTAACATCAGGCTTTAAATCCCGAAATGACTCAAAACCTTTCGCGCCCGTTTCCGCTTCGCCGACGATTTCAAAACCATCTTGAGCTTCAAGAATAGTTCTAATGCCGATGCGCGTTAAAGTTTGATTTTCGATGAGCAGAACACGGATTGAATCTTTTTGCATAAAATCATTTTAGCAAAAATTTTCGACCTTTGAGCGTTAAGAAACGCCTTTGCTCGCGTCCCAACTTCCCTGCAATTTTCTGATAAACACAATTTGCCCGCCGTGATGTGAATTGTGCGTGTTAATCAGCCCGACAACTTCCGCCCAAGGAGATTGATTTTCCGCCGAAACCGATTGCTCAAATTTACTTTCATCGGCGGACTCAATCGCTTTTCGCCAGTCCGACATAATCCTGTCAAATCTTTCAATTTCCGCTTGCCACGCTTCTTCCGAAGCATTTCCCGCATCCGCAAAAGTTTCGCTATTTTCCAAATCCGATTTCTCAATCGGCTCATCTTTAAATCTTTTCAAATACCGCTCGTTATAAAAATTCAAA
>JANOXW010000302.1:0-9296 GCA_031418635.1 Acidobacteriota bacterium | reverse complement strand
CTGACGAATTGGTGCGATTAGCTATTTCAAAAAACAACGAATGATTTACACTCTTTCAAATATCGAACAAACAAGATTGCAAGAAGCTATCGAATCTGCTTTGAGAGTTCCTTTTATTGTCGGAGTCGAAGGCTATGTTTTCGAGTCTATCTTTCATTACATCAAAGACTTACCGCTTTCAAATCCGCATTCGGAAAAACGAAGCAAACTTTTATTTGACTGCGTTGATTCTCAAAGAAAAATCGGTTGGTCGCTCAAAGCGGTGCAAAAATCGCCCGAAACAAACTCGTTTGAATTAGTTATTCAACGTGCTGACATATTCAAGAAAAAACTTGAATTAGGCTTTTCAACGCTGACTTTAGATTCACCAATTGATGAACTCGGAGACGCAATTTTACGACATTGGAATCAAAAAATTGAAGCAGATATGATTTCTCAAATCGTTGAATCTCCGCGAATTGCCGTTCTCATCAAATCTAACAATCACAAACGCTATGCTTTTTTAGAGCAAGATTTACATATTTTTTCGCCCGATAAACTTTACTGGAAATGGACAGACGAACTAAAAACAGGTCTGCAAGCACGACGAAAAAGCAATAATTCAGTAGCGTTACGTTGGTATCCGAACCAAAAACAACTGTTTGAATCTTTTCAATTGCCGCAAAATAGTTTTCGTTTTGAAATCGAACCAACTGCAATGTCGGCAAATGATTTCATCAAAACTATCTTGCGTCCACCAACCATTCTTTAGCTTTTTCGGCAATAGATTTCATAATCAATGGCGGAACGGCGTTTCCGACTTGATGACTTTTTTGAATATAACTGCCGGAAAAAACAAAGTCATCCGAAAATGATTGTAATCGTGCCGCTTCTCGAATCGTGATGACGCGAACATCAGACGGATGTCCGAAACGTCCCGAACCGGGATGAAAAACCCATCTTGTAATTGTCGGCGCGATTGCGTTCCATTCAAGCCGTCCGTAAGCTCCGCTAAAATGCGATTTGGGTTTCAAATGCTCCGGCAAATCTTTTGCGCCTTGTCCCGCTTTAATTGAATTTAATCTTTCAAATTGTTTATCCGCTAATTTCCGCGCAACGTGGTCGTGGATAATTTCTGAATTTTTCCGCATCAAAATTTGAAAATCATTATTTGCCGAAACGCAATATTCTTCTTGGTCTTTTCCCTCTCCGTGAACAAGCGAAGGAAGATCGTTGATCGCTTCGGCGACAGTTACATATTTTGCCTTTTCATCTTCAAAAAGCGATAAATTATTTTCCGGCGAATGCGTCGGAGTTGGAAAAACAACTTTTTTATTCAATCTATTCGCCAAGAAAAAGGCTCTTCGCCGACGTTGCGGAACGCCAAAATCAGGCGCGTAAATAACTTTAACTTCCACTTCATAACCCGATTTTGTCAGTCTTTCTTTAATTTCGTTGGTGTAAGCACTCTCAAAACCATTCTTCATTTCAGCAACATTTTCCATTACTACAACCAAAGGTTTGAGAAATTCAACATATTCTAAAAATTTATTTGTTAGCTGATTTCGCGGGTCATCAAAAAATCTATTCTTTCGCGGGACATTTTTTGAAAATCCTTGGCAAGGTGCGCCACCAATTAACATTTCTAACTGTTCCGGCTCTAATTTCAATTCTTCCGCAATCTGATTCGGACTGATTTTGTTTATATCAACAAGTTTCCCAACCTTCTCACCAAAGTTTTGCCTGTAAGTTGCGATAGCCATTTTATCATTGTCCAATCCTGCAATAATTTCAAATCCGGCTTGCTTTGCACCAAGCGACATTCCGCCACAACCGCAGAACAAATCTAAAACTCGAAAATTCTTATTATTGCTATCCTTCATAATGTATTGAATACCATAGTATTCGCATCTTATCAATCCTTTTATTGTTACTTATAAATTTCCACATCGGGAAATTTGTTGTCTTTTCCGGCAGTTTCGACAATCGGCAAACCCAAATCGAGATTGTGTTTTTCGATAATCTCGCGCATCCACGACATCAGAATCGCAACTGCGCTTCGTTCGGTGATGTGAGTTTTGTCTGATTTCATAAATCTTTTTTAGTCACTTGAAGAACTCGAACCGCTATCGCTTGAGCTTGAATCGTAGCTTGAACTTGAATCGGAAGTCGAAAAACTGCTTTCGCTATAACTCAATTCGGCAGACGCAGAAGCGTGGCTGTGGTTTGAGTGCTGATAATTTTCGCTTTGAGTTAAAGGTTCGGCTTCTGCTTTTGCCGAAGTTACGCCTTCAGAGTTTATATTTTCTGTTCGGGAATCTGTATAAGTCGAATTATCGCTGTAAATTGCCGATGATTCGTCAGCAAAATCATTATCACGGTCATCATCGGAAAAATCCGAGTCTTGATTCATACTTCCATCGCTTGAAAAACTACGATTTTGCCGCCGCGCATTTCTTTTGCGGATAAAGAAAAACCAAATTAAACCCAACAAAAACAACGCTCCGCCGAAAATTGCCAAAAAGAAAACGAGTATTGCGATTCCCATCTCAAACCCTCCGCAAACAAATTTTTATAAACTCACAAAATAAGAATTCTCTATTTTAAATATATTGCCAAAAAGAAAACGGCAACGGCAAAAAGCGCTAAAATCAGCGCAACAACGATAAACGAAGCATTCGGCGCGTCGTTTTCTTCCCAAACGACTTCAACTTGTTTCTTTTGAAAGGTTGCCGATTTTCTCCGCATTGCGGCGGCACTTTTTAAGTTGGCTTCGGTTTGTATGTCAGGTTTTGGAATCGGTTTGTCGTCAACTTTTTCGAGGGTTATAAATTCTTCCGACTGATTTGTGATTTGGTCGTTCTTCCCGTTTTCAATAAGGTTTTCACGAAGCCAAACATCACTGGCTTTATCTTTTTTGTCCTCTTTTTCAACCTTAATCTCAGACGCAACCGCACCGCCGCAGTTGTAGCAGAAAAGCGAACCTTCCCGCACATCTACGCCGCAAGCGTTACATATTTGATTTTCGACTATTGTTTCAGCCATTTTGTTTTAACTAGGAATCAATCATTGGCAGAATTTTCCAGTAAATCACAAAAACAGGTTGCTTATCTCAATTCTTAGCAAAAATTTCCTTCTCGTCGCCTAAATCGCGTGCCGACGGCGTGATAATCGTTTTCGCCGTAACATAAATCTTTTCACCTTTTTCAATGGCTTTTTTCACATCGTCTTCGCTGACAAAATCAACCGCTTTCGGTTTCGCGCCGTTGGTTTGGCTTTCGATTTTTACTTCGTGAATAATTGCACTTGGATTTTGGATTTTGGATTTTGGATTTTGGATTTCTCCATTCTCAACTTGTTTAGGTGTTTCGGCAATTTTCTCACTCAAAAATTTATCCACAATCGCGGCAATTTCTTCGCGTTTTATATTTCGTCCTTTGTCCTTCGTCTTTTGCCCTTCGTTATTTTGAATGTTCAAGTTTCGGATTTCAAAATTTTCTTGACTTTGGACTTTGGACTTTGGACTTTGGACTGCGCGTGTTTCAAAAGCGACGCGCTTGATGTCCATCAGATGAATCGGTGAAACATTGTCCGATGTTACGTTTCCGCCCCACGAACCACAACCAAGCGTCATTGACGGAGCTAAATCCGTCGAAAAACCGATTGCGCCGTGTGTCGTCGGCGAATTGATGATGACACGCGATGCCGGCATTTGTTCGCCGTAGCGAATCGCGGCTTGGCGTGATTTGGTGTGCATTCCAGCGGTGTGTCCCATTCCGCCGAACTGCAAAATCTCTTCACACCGATTTGCGCCGGCTTCGATGCCGTCTGCTACGAAAAACGCCAAGGTCGGCGAAAGTTTTTCGATTGACCAAGGGAAATCGCGCCCGACTCCGCTACAATCAGCCAATAAACAGCGCGTTCCATTCGGTATCGAAATACCTGCCAAGTTTGCGATAAAGTCGGCAGATTTGCCAACGATTTTCGGGTTTAATGTGCGTTGCAAAGTCAATAAAATTTTCCCGACGGCTTCCGCGTCTGTTTGATTAAGAAAATGTCCGCCTTGCGCTTTGAATTGTTCGCGGACTTCATTTTCAATGGGCGCATCAACCACGACAGATTGTTCCGAAGCGCAAATCGTGCCGTTGTCAAAACAAGTTGAAGTCAAAATATCGCGGACGGCTTTTTGGACATCGGCGGTTTTTTCGATAAAGACCGGCACATTTCCGGGTCCGACACCAAACGCCGGTTTGCCCGAAGAATAAGCGGCGCGAACCAAACCGATGCCGCCCGTTGCCAAAATTACTGCCGTGCGTTTGTGCTTCATCAAAGTTTCCGTGCCTTCGATGGTCGAGGTTGTCAAACAACAAATCGCGTCGGGCGGCAAACCTTCTTTGATGGCAACTTCGCGCATCACTCGTGCAGTTTCGGCGATACATCGCGTGGCTGACGGATGTGGCGAAAGAACAATCGAATTGCGCGATTTGATAGCGATAATTATTTTGAAAATTGCAGTCGAAGTCGGATTGGTGGAAGGAATGATTGCCGCGACAACACCGCGTGGCGAAGCGATTTCGACAATGCTTTCGGTTTCACGGATTACGCCGACGGTTTTCATCGTCCGAAAATATTTCCAAACGTCTTCCGCTGCAAAACGGTTTTTCTCGCGCTTGTCTTCCGCCTTCCCAAAACCCGTTTCTTCGCTTGCCATCGCGCCCAAACGCAACGATTCTTCGAGCGCGACGTTTGCCATCGCCTCGCATATTCGGTCAATCTTCGCTTGGTCAAATTTCGCCACCGCCCGAAACGCCAAATGCGCCGATTCCACCGCATCCCGCGCTTCTTGCTGGGAAATTAAATCTTTATCGTCCACTTTCTCTGGTTCAAGGTTTCAGGTTTCAGGCTCAAGGTTTCAGGTTTCAGGTTTCAGGTTCAAGGTTTCAGATTTAACTTTGAACCTTGAACCTGAAACCTTGAACCTTGAACCTAAAACCTACTTGTTTTTCGATTTGCTTCGGTCATTCGCCGAAATTTCGCTGCCTGCGTCGCCTGCGCCGATTTGTCCGTGTGAACCGGCGTTTATCGCTTTTTCGTCAGGACTGTAACCGACACCTTTAGGCAAAACTCTTTCGACTTCGCCGTGTGGACGCGGGATAACGTGGACGCTAATCAGTTCGCCGACTCGTCGCGCCGCCGCCGCGCCTGCGTCCGTCGCCGCTTTGACCGCGCCGACATCGCCACGCACAAAAATCGTTACATAACCCGCGCCGATGTATTCTTTGCCGATAAGTTGAACATTGGCGGCTTTGACCATCGCGTCCGCCGCTTCCACCGCACCGATGAAACCTTTGGTTTCGATCATTCCGAGTGCTTCAAGACTCATTTTTTATTCCTCACTTTTTGCTAATATTATTACAAGATTTTGATAAAGCCTAAACGTAACACGCTCCGCATACAATAATCAAGCGCGTGGCTTCAGTATAAAACGGTTTGAAACAATTGACATTTTCGGCGTAACAAAGATATATTTCATTTTTAAGAATGATTTCGGTTGTTACCCCAGAAGATAGAAAAACATAGACAAAATGGCATCAACTCTCGGCGAAAAATTGCGGCAAGCCCGCGAAGCGCGTGATATATCTATCAGCGAAGTGGCGGAACAGACACGCATTTCACGGCTTTATATCGAATCCATCGAAAACGATGATTATCGCCCTTTGCCTGGCGGAATTTTCAATAAAGGCTTTGTAAAATCTTACGCTAAAGTGGTCGGAGTTGATGAAAGCGAAGCACTTGCCGATTATTTAAAGATAATTACGCAACAAGAAGGCGTTCAGGATGATGAACCGAAAACCTATCGCCCCGAAGTTTTAACCGATGACCGCCGTTCTTCGTCAACGCTTTTGACCGTTATTTTTGCAGTTGTAATTCTCGGTTTGATGACTTGGGGAATTTTGGCACTCGTCAGTTATGTCAAAGAAAATTCTTTCCAAGCCACAACTCCGACTCCGACAAATACGAATAATTCAGCCAATTCAAACACGGCAGATTCATCACAAACAAATACAAACGCTAGTGTTTCGCAACCGATGCCTTCGACAAATGAAATAAAAGTTGAAATTAAGCCGACGGCTGAAAAAATAAATGTTACTTCGATAGTTGACGGAAAAAAGTTTTCGGAAGATGTTTTGCCTGAGGCTCCGAAAACTTACACAGGGCAACAAAGTGTAAGAATTTTGTATTATCGCGGATTTACGGCAGACAAAGTTCAAATTACTTTGAACGGAAAACAAGTTACGCCGCCCAATCCGCCCGCGAAAGGAAATAATAATATTATTGAAATTAATAAAGATAATATCTCACAGATTTTGCAAAGCGGACAAATTATTTTCGGAAACGAAACACAACCGGCAACTTCTCCGACTCCAATACCGAGGTAGACGGTTTTATGCAACTTTTGTATCGGCTAAAATTAAAAGTGATATTTCAAAACAAACCAAGCTAATCGCGCCCGCAAAATAAAAGTGCGGGCTTTTTTGTTTGAACGTTTTACTTCTTTTGCTTTTCAAAAGATTTGTTGCTAAAAATTGAAGTTGAATTTATCAAAAAACCGACTGCTTTATACAAAAAACTAAAAGTATTGTTTAATAAAGTCTTAACAGCGACTGCATCATTCGATTTGAAGATAGCTTTGTTCAAACAGACTACAATTTTAATAAAATACTGATTGGTAATTATGTTAATTGAAGAAATAAAAGAAGGTTTAACCTTTGACGACGTTTTATTAGTTCCCGCTTATTCGGATATTTTGCCGAGCGAAACCGATGTTTCGACGCAATTTTCGCGCAACATTCGGCTTAATATTCCGCTGTGTTCGTCAGCGATGGACACGGTTACGGAAGCACTCCTTGCAATTGCGTTGGCGCAACAAGGCGGAATCGGTGTCATTCACAAAAATTTTTCCATCCAACAACAAGCCGAAGAAGTTGATAAAGTTAAACGCTCAGAATCAGGAATGATTGTTGATCCGGTTACGATTCGTGATAACGCCCTTGTCGCCGAAGCCTTAAAGTTGATGGAACGCTTCAAAATCAGCGGCGTTCCCGTCGTTGACGAACAAGGTTTATTAGTCGGTATCATTACCAACCGCGATTTGCGGTTTGAAACGCGCTTTGACATTCCCGTTTCGGAAGTGATGACCAAACAACCTCTCGTAACCGTCCCGATTGGCACGACGCTGACCGAAGCCAAAGTAAAACTGCAAAAACATCGTATCGAAAAACTGCTCGTGGTTGACGACGGCGGACTTTTAAAGGGCTTAATCACCGTCAAAGACATCCAAAAAGCGATTCGCTATCCACACGCGGCAAAAGATAATCTAGGCAGATTGCGCGTTGCGGCGGCAATCGGCGCAACCGGCGATTATTTAGAACGCGCTTCGGCTTTGATCGAATCCCGCGTTGATGCCATCGTTATTGACACCGCGCACGGACACAGTTCGCGGGTCATTGAAGCCGTCAAAAAAGTAAAAGCGCAATTTCCAAATATTGAAGTCATCGCCGGCAACGTCGCAACTGCCGAAGCGACGAAAGAGTTAATTGCTGTCGGCGTTGACGCGGTGAAGACCGGAATCGGTCCTGGTTCAATTTGCACAACTCGCGTCGTTACGGGCGCGGGCGTTCCGCAGATTACGGCGATTGACGAATGTGTTAAAGCGGCAAAAGGTTCGGGCGTGCCAATTATCGCCGACGGCGGCGTAAAATTTTCAGGCGATGTCGCCAAAGCGATTGTCGCGGGCGCGGATTCAGTGATGATTGGTTCGCTGTTCGCTGGCACGGAAGAAGCACCGGGCGAAGTTATTTTATTTCAGGGACGTTCCTTCAAAACCTATCGCGGAATGGGTTCAATCGGCGCGATGAAACAAGGTTCGAGCGATAGATATTCGCAAGAAGGCACGGTTTCCGATTCAAAATATGTTCCCGAAGGCATCGAAGGGCGCGTTGCCTATAAAGGAACTTTGGCAGAAATGGTTACACAACTCGTCGGCGGTCTGCGTTCGGGAATGGGTTATACGGGTTGTAAAAACATCAGTGAGTTGCACGAAAAAGCGAGATTTATTCGGATAACATCGGCAGGTTTGCGCGAATCGCACGTCCACGATGTCATAATTACCAAAGAAGCTCCGAATTATCGTTTGGAAAGCTGAAAAATTAGCACGAACATCTTGCCCGTACTGGTTCTAAATCAGCAAATCTTCCCATTCTTTATAAAGACTCTGAATTTTTCGCTCGGTTTCTGAAAAGTTTTGTGAAACTTCTTGCAATTTTGTGTGGTTTGTAGCAACTTTTGGCAGACTCATTTGCAAAGTGATGTTTGCCAATTCTTCTTCAAGACGCGGAATTGTTTTTTCGATTTCAGCAATTCGTCTTTCAATCCTTTGTTGTTGGTTTTTGCTTAAATTTGTCTGCTGTTCGTCTTTTTCAGAAATTTGAGCAACAGTCAAACTTTGGGCTTTGGACTTTGGACTTTGGGCTTCGCGCCAATCATGAAACTCGGAATAATTTCCGTTAAAAACCTCAACCTTTTTATTTTCTTCAAAGGCAAAAATCTGCGTGGTGATTTTGTCGAGAAAATATCTATCGTGGCTGACCGTGATAATCGTTCCTTGATAACTCAAAAGCGCGTCTTCGAGGGCTTCACGCGAAGGAATATCGAGATGATTGGTCGGTTCATCCAGAATCAAAACATTGACGTTTGAATAAATCAGTTTCGCCAACGCGAGTCTTCCCTTTTCGCCACCTGATAAATCGGCAACGCGCTTAAAAACATCATCGCCAACGAACAAAAACCGCGCCAGAAACGAGCGTAATGCGCCATTTTCCGCCATCGGTGCGACCCGCCGCAGTTCGCTGATAATTTCGTTGCGGTCTTCTAAATCTTCGAGTTGTTGCGAATAATAACCGATTTCGGTTTTTGTTCCCCAAATCAATTTGCCCGAAAGTTCGCGGATTTGACCTAAAATAGTTTTCAAAAAAGTCGTCTTTCCCGTGCCGTTACCGCCGATGACACCCAAACATTCGCCACGATGAAGCGTAAAATTTATCTTTCGCGCCAACACATTTTCGCCGTATCCAATTACCAAATCGTCAACCGTCAAAATATTTGTCCCCGCACGTTCGATTTTTCGGAGATTAAAATTTCCGCTTGAGCGGTCAACCGTAACGGCTTCGACTCGTTCCAAGCGTTCCAACATATTGCGCCGCGACTTTGCCATTTTTGTTTTTTGTCCGGCGAGATTTCGGCGAATAAATTCTTCG
>JANOXW010000301.1:0-15450 GCA_031418635.1 Acidobacteriota bacterium | reverse complement strand
TGTGCCTCTGATGGTAATTTTTGCGATTAAGTTTGCCGTTCATAATTACCAATCATTTTAGCTTTTTTGAAAACCTTGTGTCCGCGAATCAATTAAATCTCGCGCCTGTGAAAGCGTCAAAGCGTCAAATTCAAACTGTCGCCACGACTCGCGGTTTGGGTCAAAAGTGTGAATCGTTTGACTTGCACCGTTTTGCATTTCCGCGACGATTTCGCAATCGCCCGTTGCTGCTTGTCTGACAATTTTTACATCCCGAATTGTTTGGGGCGAAATGGCGGCGGATTCTTTTGCCTTCAAAATTTGCCGCGCATCAAACATTTCCTGAACGGTCAGAAACGGCTCGAAACCGTAAATGCGCCGGAGCGCGTGGCATTTGTCGCTGCCGGCTTCAAACTTTCGGCACGTTTGCGGTCTTTGCTCGTAAATACCGCACGGCATTTTCCCGTCCCCCGTTGGTTTCAAAGCCGTGCAAAAAAGCGTTTCCGCGTCGCGCTTAAGATAACAATCAACGACAACTTCACCGCTTTCCTCGGTTATGTTCCAGATTGTTTCCGGCGGCACGTCGTCAGTCAGATTAACGCTGACGGCGAACAAAAACGTGCAACACGCTCCGCACGTCAAGCAATCGGGAATTGGCGCGTCGGCGGGCGTTACAAAATTTTTTGCCCGTTTGGTCGGCAAATCCTCAATCGGCAACTGCGGCGGTAAAAGATTCTGCCATTTAGCCGAAGTGAGCGCGGAAAACATTTGCCAAAACTCGCTCTCGGTAAATTTTTCACGTCTTTCGATTTGAACAAACTGCGTGTCGTTCATAAAATTTCCGACCTCAACTTTTCCGCGCATAATTTTTGCCCGGCAGTATGCGAATAAGTTCGCGCATCTCCAAACCTAGCAAAGCCGTGCTTAAATCGCCAAACGATAAGCCGCTTGCTTCGAGCAAAGCGTCAATGTGTGCCGCTTCATCGGGCGACAGCATTTGCCAGATTATTCGCTCATTTTCACTCAAATCGGCGGGCGCAAGTTTTTGCTGTTTTGCGTCCGTTGTTTCCTTCTCGTCAATCTTCGGCGGCAAAATCGCGGCTGAAATTTCACTCGGCAATGCCGAAACAACATCCTGCCACTGCTGAACGAGTGCTGCGCCCGCTTTTATCAAATAATTTGTGCCGAAAGAGTTTTTCGATGTAATGTTTCCCGGCACGGCTAAAACTTCGCGGTTTTGTTCCATCGCCAGCCGCGCCGTTATCAAAGAACCGCTTCTTTCCGACGCTTCGACAATCAAAACTCCCAAACTCAGTCCGCTGATAATGCGATTGCGATACGGAAAATTTTCCGACAAAGGCGGAGTTTCCAGCGGAAACTGCGAAACAATCGCGCCGCCCGATGATAAAATTTCATCAACTAATCTCGCATTTTCCTTCGGATAAACTTGTCCAATGCCCGTTCCGAGAACCGCAATTGTTCTGCCTTTGCCGGCAATCGCGCCACGATGCGCGGCTGTGTCAATGCCGCGTGCCAAGCCCGAAACAACACAAATCCCGTTTGCCGCTAAATCACGCGACAACATTTCCGAAGCGTTTTCGCCGTAAGTCGAACACCGCCGCGAACCGACAACTGCAACGCAGGGCGCGTCAAAACACGCCTGCCAATCGCCTTTGACATAGAGCGTTATCGGCGGATCGTCAATTTCGCGCAACAAATACGGATAACTGCCGTCATCCAAAATCAAAACATCGCCGCCTAAGTTTTTTACGTTTTCAAATTCCTGTTGTGCTTTGTCGTGAAACTCGCACTTTAAAATGCTTTCAACCGATTCGGCACGAAGACGCAAGCCTTCAAGTTCGCGCCGCGTCGCGTGAAAAACGCTCTCCGCCGAACCAAAGCGTTCCAACAATTTGGTCGCCGCCCGCGGACCAATTTGAGGTGTCATATTTAAGGAAATCCATTCTTTCATATTTTGGATTTTAGATTTTGGATTTTGGATTGGTCAAACGCATTTTGGATTTTAGATTTTGGATTTTGGATTTGTGATTGCCTAAAACGCAAAGTTTTTATCGAAGAAACTATCATAGCGACAATTTCGTTGATGTCGGTCATCAAAAACGAGAGTTTATTTTCGGAAATAATATTTGATTCAACTAACAACTCAAGCCAATATAAACTTTCGTCGGCTTCTTCCTCGACAATTGCAAGTTTGTGCAAAATATCGGCGGTTGATTTTCCGCGACACGCCGCCCGATAATTTGCGCCAACCGATGTTGCCGAACGCAATAGTTGCTTGCCAATAATTTGAGCAGTATTAGTATTCGGAAGCGTTTCAACCAGCCGAATGATACGCAACGCAATTTGTTTCGTTCTATCTTTAAATTCCTGCTCCGTCATAAAATGGTCGGATGATAAATCTCAAACAATCCAAAATCCAAAATCTAAAATCCAAAATCGAATTGGCGGAGGCGTGTAGGAATCGAACCTACCCAAGATTGCTCTCACAATCTCACAAACGGTTTTGAAGACCGCGCCGCTCACCAGAACAGATGCGCCTCCGCAAAGAGCGTGTTATAAAGCTATGAGAGAATGACAAATCCTGTCAAGAGTGATAAGTAATTTGTTTGAGACTTTTTACTAAATATGACACCAAAACTTTCTTCAAAAAACAAATTTATTTCAGAACGCATTCATAAAGTTCCGGCTTCGGGACTTCATCGTTTTTTCGGAATCGCGGCTTCGATGCCCGATGTTATCTCGCTCGGAGTCGGTGAATCGGATTTTCCGACACCTGCGCCGATTGCCAAAGCCGCTTTTGATGCGATCAATGCAAAACCAATTGGTTACACGGCAAATTCCGGTTTAATCGAATTGCGCGAAGCAATTTCGGCACATCTCGAAAGGCTTTACAATATTGCTTACAATCCGAAAAACGAAATTCTCGTTACGGTCGGCGTAAGCGAAGGCTTCAAGTGTGTCTTTTCGGCGATTTGCAACGCGGGCGATGAAATCATCGTGCCGAGTCCGTGTTTTGTGGCTTACGAACCTGAAATCATTTTCGCCGACGGCGTTCCTATTCCCGTCGTTTGCACGTTGGAAAATAATTTTGAGCCGATTGCCGCCGATATTCGCGCCGCTGTTACGGATAAAACCAAAGCGATTTTTTTAGGTTTTCCGAACAATCCGACGGGCGCGGTTTTGACGCGGGAAAATGCTCTGGAAATTGTAAAAATCGCTGAAGAATACGATCTTTTGATTATTTCCGACGAGATTTATGACCGCCTTAATTACAGCGGCGAACATCTTTGCGTTCCCGCTTTGCCAGGCGCAAAAGATCGAACCGTTTTGCTAGGCGGATTTTCAAAAGATTACGCAATGACCGGCTGGCGCGTCGGTTATATTTGTGCCAATGCCGAACTGCTTGAGGCGTTTTCAAAAGTTCATCAGTATGCAGTTATGTCGGCACCGACGATTTCGCAATTTGCCGCGCTTGCCGCACTGGAAATCGGCGAGCCTTTTGTCCAAGAAATGAAAGCCGAATATGACCGCCGCCGAAAATTAGTCGTGTCAACCTTGAATGAAATAGGTTTAGATTGCTTTGAGCCGAAAGGAGCATTTTACGCTTTTCCGTCAGTTAAACAAACGGGTTTGAGCGGCGATGAGTTTTCCGAAAGACTTTTGATGGAACAAGAAGTCGCCGTAATTTCGGGCAGCAGTTTCGGCATCGGCGGCGAAAATCACATTCGCATCGCTTATTGTAAATCTTACGAACAGATTGAAATTGCACTTGAGCGAATCAGTAATTTTGTCAGGCGACTTTAACAAATACGCTGATTGTTTTAATCGGTGTTAGTAAAAAAAGCGTTTCACTAAAAAACTGCCAATGTTAGTCATAATGCTTGCTTGACCGCTAAAATTGAGCGTGATATTCTTTCTCCTTTGTAATGTAAGCAGTTTTGCTCTACTGACAAAACGAATAATTTATCATAAAAATTTATTAAGATATGGTTTTTTTAGCTTTTGCCGAAATTAATCTGGTGCCGGATGGCACGATGTTGATTCATATTGCGCTTATTTTGTTGATGATTTGGACTTTGAATCGAACATTTTTTCGTCCGATTAACCGCATTATTGAATCGCGTGAGAAAAATAAAGGCGGCAGATTTGGCGAAGCCGAAAGTATTTTGCAGAAAGTTGGCGAAAAACAAACGCGCTATGATGCGGCAATGCTCGAAGCGCGTTCAAAAGGCTATGAATTGATTGAAAAAGAACGCAATCAAGCCGTCGCTACGCGGCAATCCGAGATTGAAAAAGTTAAATCGGAAGTGGTAACGAGTGTCGCACGAGAAAAAGAAGAATTAACCAAACAAACCGCCGAAGCGCGTGCCACGATTGCCGCAGAAGCAGAAAAAATGGCGGAGAAAATCAGTTCAAATCTTTTGAAAACAGTTTAATAATTCCACATTTCAGATTTCAGATTCCAAATTGGAAGAAAAGTCTGGAATTTGAAATCTGAAATGTAAAATCTTTTATATGTTAGCTTTTATATTTAGCTTTATTTTAATTTTTGCGGCAGAAGGAAAGGCAAACAGCGAATCCGGCTACGCTCAATTTGTCCATTTTTGGAATACATATTTTAATTATCCGGGTTTTGAATTGTGGAAGTTCATCAATTTGGCAATTTTTATCGCTGTGATGGTTTATCTTTTGAAAAAGCCTTTGAGCGACGCATTTAAGGCAAAACGCGAAACGATTCGCGCCGAACTCATCAAAGCCGAAGCGGAAAAACAAGCCGCACTTGCCAAATTAACCGCCGCCGAAGCACGAATGGCGCAGCTTGATACAGAATCAACCACAGTCGTCGAACACGCCAAAGCCGAAGCCGAAGCGGAAAAAACACGCATCGCCGAACAGACGCGCATTGAGGTCGGCAAGTTGCGCGAACAGGCAAACGGCGAAATCGAACGCACGAGCAAGTTGGCAAAATTAGAATTACGCCGCTTTTCCGCCGAAGAAAGCATTCGCCTCGCCGAAGAAAAAATCAAAAAAGAAATCAACGCCGAAAAAGATGCGCGATTGGTCAAAGCCAACATCCAAGCTATCGGAGGTCTAAACTAAAATGAGTGTCGAAACCGTTGCCCGCCGTTATGCGACCGCGTTGGCTGATGTCGTAACTAAATCAGGCGAAACCGAAATCGTCAAAAACGAACTAAAACTTTGGGAAGATTTGATAAAATCAAACGGCAATTTGCAAAATGCTTTTGCCAATCCGGCGATAGCTCATTTGAGCAAGGAAAAGATGTTGGAAAGCCTTTTGGAAAAAGCGAAACCGTCAAAAACGACGGCAAACTTTTTGCGCGTTCTGCTCAGAAATAGCCGTTTGACCGAAATCAGCGAAATCAATGAAAAGTTTTCGGCGGTTTTAGAGGAAAGAAGTGGAATTGTTTCGGCTAAAATAACTTCGGCGCGTCCGCTTTCCGACGCGGAAAAATCAGAATTACAAGCGAACTTGAACAAATTAACGGGCAAAAATGTCAGCCCGAATTTCGAGATTGATAAAAATATCATCGGCGGAGTCATTACGCGAGTCGGTTCAACCGTTTATGACGGTTCGATTAAAACACATTTAGAAAATCTTAAAGAACAACTTGTCAATGGTTAGATAACTTTGAATATGAACGCGATAGCAGAACCAAAAAATAAAGTTGGACAACACTTCAAAAATGTCGAAGCCTTTCAAGAATGGGCTTATGAGCAGGAGTTTGGCTACGAGTTTGTTGACAATAAGGTTATCAAAAAAGAAATGATAAAAGATGTCGAGTTGATGATTATTTGGTTTTTGGATAAATATTTTCGCTTGACCGAAGCCTATAAAAACGGGGCGAATTTAATTAGCGAAGTTGGAATGAAACTTAAAACGCAGAGTTTTCGCATTCCCGATTTAGCCTATTTTACTACTGAACAACATTTTTCCGCTGCCAAAGGTGAACATCCAATTCCGCAGCTTGCTATCGAATTTTTGTCAAAAAGCGAAACCGTGGAAGATGTAGCCGATAAAATCAATGATTATTTTGCATCGGGAGTGAAAATGGTTTGGTATATTTACCCAAAAACAGAGATGATTTATGCCTATTCATCACCGAAAGATGTGAAAATTTTGAACGGCGATGATATTTGTTCAGCTTCGCCGGTAATTCCTGATTTTCAGTTTCAAACAAAAGATATTTTTAGAAAAGAACCGAGTTAATAAAAGAATATGGAAGCAATAAAAGCCAACGAAATAAACGAAATTATTCGTTCACAGATTGAAAATTTTGACGCGAGTATGACGGTTGACGAAACGGGAACGGTCATCAAAGTCGGCGACGGCATCGCGGAAATTCACGGACTCGAAAAAGTGATGGCGGGCGAACTGCTCGAATTTCCATTCGGCGTTCGCGGTCTTGCCTTGAATCTTGAAGAAGACAAGGTGGGAACGGTGCTGTTCGGCGATTTTCAAAAAATCAAAGAAGGCGACGAAGTTAAACGGACACGCCGCATTATGAGCGTGCCGGTCGGCGACGCGATGATTGGGCGCGTGGTTGACGCACTCGGTCAGCCGATTGATGGCAAGGGCGAAATTATGACCGACGAATTCAATCCTATTGAACGAATCGCGCCCGGCATTATTGACCGTCAACCCGTTAAAGAACCTTTACAAACAGGCTTAAAGGCGATTGATGCGATGGTGCCGATTGGACGCGGACAGCGCGAATTGATTATCGGTGATCGTCAAACGGGCAAAACCGCCGTGGCGATTGACACGATTATCAACCAAAAAGGCAAAGACGTAATCTGCGTCTATGTCGCCATCGGACAAAAAGCGTCAACCGTCGCGCAAGTCGTTGAAAAACTTCGGGAATTCGGCGCAATGGATTACACAATCGTCGTTGCGGCTTCTGCGTCTGACCCGGCGGCGATGCAGTTTCTCGCACCTTATTCGGGCGTTGCCATCGGCGAATATTTCCGCGATAACGGCAGACACGCGCTGACGATTTACGACGATTTATCAAAGCAAGCGGCGGCATATCGTGAAATTTCGCTACTCTTAAGAAGACCGCCGGGACGCGAAGCATATCCGGGCGACGTTTTCTATCTTCACTCACGATTGCTTGAGCGTGCCGCAAAAATGTCCGATGCTCGCGGCGGTGGAAGTTTGACTTCTCTACCGATTATCGAAACGCAAGCCGGCGACATTTCGGCGTATATTCCGACGAATGTAATTTCGATTACCGACGGACAAATCTTTTTAGAATCCGATCTTTTCAACTCCGGCGTGCGTCCGGCGATTAACGTCGGGAATTCGGTTTCGCGCGTTGGCGGTGCAGCGCAAATCAAGGCAATGAAACAAGTTGCCGGAACTTTGCGGATTGATTTGGCGCAATATCGGGAACTTGCCGCGTTTGCTCAATTCGGTTCTGACCTTGATAAATCAACGCAAGACCAACTCGAAAAAGGTAAGCGTCTGACTGAAATTCTTAAACAAGGTCAGTATCAACCGATGGAAGTCGAAAAACAGGTTTTGATTATTTGGACGGTTTCAAACGGTTTTGCAAGCGACATTGCCGTTAGCGATTTGAAACGATTTGAAATCGAATTCTCCAAATTCGTCGAAAATTCGCATCCGGCAATTTTCTCGACGCTTCGTGATAAAAAATCAATTGACGACGACTTGAAAGCGTCAATGAAAGAAGCCGTCGAAGATTTCAAAGCAACACGCTGGAATAAAGAAACAACAGGCGCAAAAGCATAACAATCTCGGATTGCGGATTGCGGGTTTAGGGTTTAATTAAAAATCCAAAATCCAAAATCCAAAATCCAAAATCTAAATATGGCTAGTTTATTAGATATGCGCCGACGGATTAAGTCGGTCAAAAACACACAGCAGATTACCAAAGCGATGAAAATGGTCGCGGCGGCGAAGCTCAAACGGGCGACCGACCGTGTAACAGCGGCGCGTCCGTTTGCCGAAAAGATGACGGAGATTCTCGGCAATCTGAGTGCGCGAGTTGGCGACGAATTTTCATCTCCGCTTTTAGAAACGCGCGGCGACGCGAAGTATTTGATCGTTTTGGTTAGCGCAGATAAAGGTTTGTGCGGCGGTTTCAACGCTAATCTAATGAAGGCGACGCAAAACTTTTTGAAGGCAAACGCCGATAAGTCAGCGGAAATGATTCCCGTCGGGCGCAAAGCACGCGATTTTTTCAAACGTCGTGAGATGACTTTTGTGGAAGAATATGTCGGTTTAACCGGAAGTGGTCGCGTCGAACACGGCGAAGCGGTTGAAATTGCTCATAAAATCATCAAAACTTTTACCGAAGACGAAACTCTCGACAAAGTTTTTCTCGTCTTTACGCAATTCAAAAGCGTAATGTCACAGGAAGTGAAAGTCGAGCAGCTTTTGCCGATTCCGCGCATTGAACCCGCCGAAACGGAAAACACCGCGCAAGCCGAATATATTTACGAGCAACCGGCAAGCGAGATTTTCGGCAAACTGCTTCCGAAACAGGTCGAAACGCAGATTTATCGTGCAATGCTCGAATCCGTCGCGTCCGAACAAGGCGCACGAATGACGGCAATGGATTCGGCATCGAAAAACGCGGGTGAATTGATTGACACGCTAACTTTGAATATGAACCGCATTCGTCAAGCCGCCATTACCAAAGAAATTATCGAAGTCGTTTCCGGCGCGGCGGCGTAGAAAGGCATGAAGGATAAAGGATGAAGGATGAGTGATTTGATTTGCTCATCCTTATTTTATTGTTGTGATGAATGACAAATTGCAAAAATCAAAATGGCGCGGACGATTATTTCGTTACGCGCCTTTGCTTTTGTGGATTGGCGTGATTTTTTATCTGTCGAGTTCAAACGGCGCGATGTCAAATACCTCGCGTTTTATTCGTCCTTTGCTTGAATGGCTTTTTCCGCTTATGCCGGAAGAAACATTGCAAATTTATCACGGTTACATTCGCAAATTCGCCCATTTTGCCGAATATTCCGCGCTTGCTTTTTTTGCCTCACGCGCTTTTTGGAGTTCGTCAATCGAGATTTTTCGCAAATATTGGTTTATTTTCGCTTTCGGTTTAGTCGTTTGTATCGCTTCGATTGATGAATACAATCAGAGTTTTAATGTGTTGCGAACAAGTTCGATTTATGACGTTTTACTCGATGCGTCGGGCGGATTGACGGTAGTTCTTCTGATTTGGCTTTTCAGAAAAAGGACGGCGTGATGTGCGCCATCCTTTTCTATTTTTTCTCATGCGGGACGGTAGAGATTTTACAAAAAAAGTTGCTTTAAGATGCTTTTATATCAATAGCTGTTAATCCCCAATTGCCGGTGCTTTTAACATATTCCATTTTAAACTCAATTGTTTTATCGTTTGCGCCGGGATAACTTCCACTCAATTTTAAAGAATTGTCGCTAATTTCCGGTTCCGGCGAATATTTTATAATTGCGTTTTCCTTCGGGCTGATGTCCGTTTTGTTTTTGATAAATTCCGCAAAAGTTTGGTTTAATTTCTCCGCCGTTAATTCGTTCTTCGCTTTATCAGCGACTTGCGCTTGATAAAATTCCTGAAAATCACCTTTCTGAACAGCCTGACTGAAACTCAGCAACGTCTTAACCGCAACTTCTTCGGCTCCGGTTGCCGCTATTTTATTTGAATCCGTAGTTGGAACACTAGAATCGCCGGTTGGAACACTAGAACTGCAACCTTGCATAAAGGCAATAACAACAAAAATAACCGCACATAGTTTCAGGTTTTTAATCTTACCAATCATTATTCACATACTCCTTACTGACTTTAATCGAAACAAACATCCGATTTTTCAAATACATTGGATGTTGTTAGTTTTTTGAGATTTTATCACACGAATGATTGTTCACAAAAGATGTAGAGCAAAATGGAGTTTGGGATTTAAGTAATTTTCAAATTACCAAAACCGACGCTTTCGAGACCTCCAAGAAAATTTAAAGCGGTTTCTGATTTAGGAGAAATAGATTGCTTATCACCAAGCAAAATAAGCGGCAAGCGCAGGAACTATCAGCCACATCAAACCTTTGATGAGAAAAAACATAAAACCAATCACGCCGAAGCGTTTAAATACATTGGCGAAGGAGAATTTTGTTTTTGGTTTTTCAGTTTCTTGCATTACAATTTTTAAAATAACTTTTTTGCTTGAACTTTTCAAATTGCCTGATTGTTAGTTTTGCCCAATTATGAAAAAACATTTCTTGACATTTTCCGCATTGCTTGGTTGGATATTTATTGCGTCCGCTTTGGCAATTATAGCGCAAGACGCGCCGCCGAAGGAAGAAAATAAACGTGAGGCTGATTTGGTCGAACTTGTAAAATTAGATAAAACGATAAAACTGGATATTCGCTATGCCCGCACCGATAATTTTGTCGGCAAAGCCGTTTATACCGAAGCGCGTGCTTTTATGCAACGTCCCGCCGCCGAAGCGTTGGTGCGCGTTCATAAAAAGCTCAGGAAAAAAGGTCTCGGCTTGATGATTTTTGACGGTTATCGTCCGTGGTCGGTAACGAAAATCTTTTGGGATGTAACGCCCGAAGACAAACGCAAATTCGTTGCCAATCCGAAAACGGGTTCGCGCCACAATCGTGGTTGCGCGGTTGATTTGAGTATATTCAATCTAAAGACGGGAAAACTCGTCGAAATGCCGACAGATTTTGACGATTTTACCGATCACGCCAGCCCGAATTATGAAGGCGGAACAAAAGAACAACGCACCAACCGCGATCTGCTCCGCAAAATGATGGAAGCCGCAGGTTTTACCGTCAACGACAATGAATGGTGGCATTTCGATTATAAAGATTGGAAGGATTACGCAATTTATGACATCGCTTTTTCGGAAATTGGAATTTCTGTGAAATAAAAAACTTAAGAAATTTAAACACAATTTCTGTGGCACAATTGTTTTATCATACAAAAACGCCTCACTAATTTAACCTTTTATATTCTTAGCGCATCTTCCTAAACACTTTTACTTATTAGCTTTACAGGTTCGATAAGTTTGGCACATCCATTGCTTATACTAAAAGCGGGACAGAAACTTGAGGTTAGCCCCAAAGATTTTGAAACAAAGGTTTCAGTCCTACTTTGAAAAAAAACTTAGAAAAAATTTAGGAGACTATTAAAAAATGAAAAGTAAATTAAGTATTTTATTAGCGTTAGTTTTAAGTTTGGTGATTGTTGGTTCGACATTTGCTAGTAATACGCAAACCACGCCAACGAAAAACGCGACTACAAACTCGAAAATAAGTAACAAAACAACGAGTAAAAAGACCACGAGAAAGCATCGTAAGCATAAAAAGCATACCGCTAAAGGAGTAAAATCAATCAAAAAGTCAAAAATGGCTAAAAGTTGATAAAGCGAATAAAGGAGAAAGCTAGAAAAGAGCAAAACATATATTTCAAGGGTAATAAGCGGGATTCAATTCTCCTCTGAGGCACAGGCGGGCGCAACTTTATAGGCAAAAAGTTGCGCCCTATTTTTGTAAAAATGAATGAGCAGAAAATCAGATAAAATTAACCAAATTTTTTTATGGTTGGTGGTGGCAGGCGGTTTATTGTCGCTTTTGCTTTACGGCTTATCTTCTTTTCTCGCCAAACCGACGGTTGAAACCATAACGACTCACGCGCCAACCTCAAACTCCGATAATAAAAATACGCTTCGACAAGTTAATTTTGAAAACCACAAGCCCGAATAATTATTCAATCCGATTTAATATCAAATCTTTCCGCCATCCGATAAAGTGTTCTGCGGTCAATACCGAGAACTTCCGCCGCTTTTGTGCGGTTGCCGTTTGTTTTTTCGAGAACGTGAATCAAATATCTTTTTTCTAGTTCGTCAAGGCGCGGTAAATCCGCATAAAGTTCCGACAAATGAAACCGTGATGCTGTTTGTTTGAATTCGTCGGAAAGCAATTTAACTGGCAAATCTTCCGCTAAAATCTCACCACCGCGCGACCTCAGTGCCGCGTATTCAACCGCCGCTTCGAGTTCGCGGACATTGCCTTTCCACTCATAAACCAGCAATGTTTTCAGCGCGTTTTCCGAAAAATGCAGATTTTCCTTGCCGACATTTTTCCGCGCTTTGTGCAAAAATTTTTCTGCTAAAATCGAAATATCCGTCGGGCGTTCACGAAGCGACGGCACACACAAGGTTACGACGCTCAAACGATAAAACAAATCTTCACGGAAATTTCCCTCTTTAACTTCATTTTCTAAATTTCTGTTGGTGGCGGCGATTATTCGGGCATCAACTTGGCGGGTTTGCGTCGAACCAACGCGACGAATTTCGCCTTCCTGAAGGGCGCGAAGCAATTTAACCTGCATTGCCAAAGACGTTTCGCCGATTTCGTCCAAAAAAAGTGTTCCGTCATTCGCTTCTTCCCAAAGTCCGCGACGGTCAGCATTTGCGCCTGTAAATGAGCCTTTCGCATGTCCGAAAAGTTCGGCTTCGAGCAGAGATTCGGTCAACGCTCCACAGTTGACGGCGACAAATTGATTATCTTTTCTTGGCGAATTTTGATGAATGGCGCGGGCGACGAGTTCTTTGCCGGTGCCTGATTCGCCCAAAATTAAAACCGTCGAACGAGTCGGCGCAACGCGGGCGATTTCCTTATAAAGTTCAATCATCTTCGGCGAACTGCCGACCATTGCGCCTGACGTTAAACTTTCAGTTTGAATTTTTTCCGTTTCATAATTTTGTTCGAGCGCACGTTTTGCTGTCCGAATTATTTCGTCAACCTTGAAAGGTTTCGAGATAAAATCCCAGGCGCCTTCACGGGTCGCTTCAACCGCCGTTTCGAGCGAACCAAAACCCGTTACCAGAATTACAGGCGATTTTTCGCGCAGACGTTTCAGCAAATCCAAACCCGAAAGATTTGATTCAAGATTAATATCGCTGATTATTAAGTCAAATTTAGATTGATTAGACAAAATCAGAGCCTTTTCGGGCGTATTTGCCGCTTCAACGTCCCAATCTTGAGTTGCCAGAATTTCGCCCAACAATTCACACGAAGCCTTATCATCATCAACTACGAGAATTTTTTTCATAAACTTCACTAAATCATAACTCAAAAATGTTTGTGCAAAATAAAAAAAAGCAGTGTTTTACAAAAACACCGCATTTCGTCTAACTTTCAATTTGCAAATTAAAAGATTCCAAGAAACTTTTTATGTTTTTTCTTCGTTGACTTTTGCGTGTTTTTAGCCGTTAATTTTGCTTCCTGACGCTTTTGCTCGGCTTCTTTTTTAACTTCGGCGCGTTTTTCTTTGGCTGCTTTTTTGTCAGTTTCCGATTGTTTGTTGGACGTATTTGTTGTCGTTTGATACATATTATATTCTTTGCCGAAAGCCAGCGAACTTGCGCCGAATAAAAGTGTCGCAAGCGTCATCATCAAAAATAAATTTCTCTTCATAATTTCTTTCTCCTTTTCTACCAGCATTTTATTGATTGCCTTGATTATTGTTTGAGCAAAAATTGTGCCAATGAAAAATACAGAAAAATCAATGATTTAAGCAACATACAATAAAAACTAAGCGAGGCTGTTTTGCGTTTGCCGACAAAAATGCCACACCAAAGCGGAAGAAAAATCAACACACGATTGTGGGAAAATTTATTTGTTTAAAATAAAGCAAGTTGCTAATTATCAAATAATGAAGAAAATTTGGGCGATTATCTACTTGACACAAGGTAGATTATTCTTGATACATACGAATTTCCGTAGGCGCGTTTTCTTCGGCAGTAGAAGTCCTACACATTAACCGCTTGAAATAACTCACTTCGCCGTCTTGATTTGTTAATTGCATTTTTTCCAAATAAATATCAACTTTCATTTCTAGCGGCGGATGATTTGGAGCAACTACTTGTATTTTCAATCCTATGATTTCATTATCTCCTATACAGGTATTGAAATAATCAGGCGCAACAAGACGAAGGTAAGTTCTAGCTTCGTGGTAGTTAAATTCCGCTTCTTTACGAAGTGCAATATCAATATATTTGACATCTTTTGAAGGTAAATTGAATGAGCCGTTAGAATGCACATTAAAATCATCTTTTGGGCGCAGAACCATTCCGTCATACCGATTTTCGACCCACGAAAAATCTTTGATTATTACCTTAATACCATTGACTGTTGCATCGCCTATATTTGAAATACCTAATCTAGCAATTCGACAATATTCGGTTTTGTTGCGAAATGAAAAGTGGTTATAGCGCGTTAATTCTACTGTTGGATTTTCCTCTAATAATTTAAGTTTTGGTTTTTGTAGGCTTTTATAATAATCAATAACACTTTCTTGTTCATTAAAGGCTCTTTGTGTTTCAATCTTATAATTCTCTAACTCAGTAGTAGGAGTTACGCAGTTGGAATAGAAGCATAAAGCGGATTCGACAAATATCCTCGCACCGCCTCCCGAATAATCCCGGTTTTCGCTTCCACCCAACTCATTTTTTCTCGATAACAATGACTCTCCAACCGCAAAAATCCCCGAATGCACAACCCGATGTGATTCAACACGGGTCGCCATCGGCGGCATTGTGCGCGTTCAATCAGACATTGCTGCTTCAATCCGCGATGATACATCTCAATCCGCCACGCCGCGAGCGCAAACTGCTCGCGCTCGGCTGCGCTCATTTTCTCAAGGCTCGTCGCCCAGTACTCCGATGTGCCGTCTGTGGCGCGAACCCGAAATACTTTGATGTCTCCAAATCCCTTGAGCCAGCAGCGCGTCCCGTTACCGCCGCACAACCCGGCTTGAGAAACGGCTTCCAACTTGCCCGCGCCGACGCGAATCTGGCGGTTGGATTTGAGCCGCGTCAAAAAATGCCAGCCCAAAGAGCGCACCAATTTCAGATTTTCAACCGACGCATACCAACTGTCGAAACACACCAACTCGGGATTAAACCCGCGCTGATAGGCTTCGAGGAGCATTTCGGCGAAATGGTCATTTTTGGTTTTGCCATCACGGTCTTTATCAAACACACGGTAATCTACCGGCACCCAGCGCACCCCATCCGTCCACAACAAAGTAATCAAATTGATGCCCTCGACCACCGCTTTTTGCTTGCCCGACCAGTGCCGATAAACCAGAGCGTTGCGGGGCGAGTAGGGTTTCTCAAGGGTCGAATCATCAAGAACCAAAAGCCCTCGATGCAAGTCAATCTGCGTCTGCGCCTCTGTCCACAGCACTTCCGGGTCTGGTTCAAGGCGCAACAGAAGTCGGGTAAAAGCGTCGTGCGACGGAGCGTTTCGGCTCTCAGGCTGGCACAACGAGGCTTCGGTAGCGGTAACAGTGCGCGGCGTAGCAATAATAAAGTTAATGTAATCTTCGTCCCTGACTTTTGGCGGATTCATACTTTAGTTTTATCAAATAACCGTTCAACTGCGTAACTCCTAA
>JANOXW010000300.1:0-10040 GCA_031418635.1 Acidobacteriota bacterium | reverse complement strand
TAAATTAAATGATTGTTGGGGTTTTATTGATAAAAATGGAGAAGAAGTAATTCCTTTGAAGTATAAGGCTTCACATTATTGGGATGGTGAAAGACTTATTTCTGGAACAAGATTTGTCAATGGAATTGCTGAAGTTGGATTAAACGACAATAGTTTTTACATTGGAAAAGATGGTACGGAATATTTTGAAGATTGATTTATGAGCGAAAAACAATTTGAGGGAAAATCGGCAATTGTTACGGGCGCGACACGCGGCATCGGGAAAACGATTAGGTTGGAATTATGAAATAATTCATTTTCAGGATTTATAGTAAAATCGAAGCTGGAAGAAGTTTGATAAAATGCTGACAGCAATCGAAACAACGGGAACAATCAATGCAAATAACCAAATTATCTTGGACGAAGATTTTCTCAAAAACGCGCCGAGTCGTTTCGGGCGTGATGGTTTTGTTTGATGAAGACACAGACATTAGCGAAAAAGAATGGCTGAAAGCCGCTTCAAAAAATGACGCTTTCGATTTTCTGGATGACAAAGCCGAAGAAATTTATATTTTAGAAGACGGAAAAAATTTCTAAATATGGGACTTGCACAAAGAAAGCCTGAATATTACACGCCCGAAGAATATCTCGAATTTGAACGCAAATCCGAGATTAGACACGAGTATATTGACGGCGAAATTTTTGAAATGGCGGGCGCAGTCAAACGTCATAATCGAATTTCAGTAAATGTCTTGCGACTGCTCGATAATCAGCTTCTCGAACGCGATTGTAATGTTTATGGAAGCGATATGCGCGTCAAAATTACCGCCACCGGAAAATATACTTATCCCGATGTCGTCGCGGTTTGTGGTGAAGAAATTTTTGAAGACGACACGGAAGATACGCTTCTCAATCCGATGTTGATTGTCGAAATTCTCTCGAAATCAACCGAAGCCTACGACCGCGGCGCAAAATTTGAACACTATCAAACCATCGAAAGTTTGCAAGAGTATGTTTTAATAACGCAAGAGCCTTTTCGAGTCGAACAATTCGTGCGGAAAGATAGGAATGTCTGGACATATTTCGAGTTTCGCCAACCCGATGATGTCGTCAAATTAAACTCGATTGATTGCGAACTTGCGTTGCGAGATATTTATCATAAAGTCCGACAAAAATTTCCAAAAGAAGTAATTTAAAACTTAAACTTTTTCGCGGTTGCCAAATCTTTCACGCCTAAAGTGTGCATTTCAGCTAATAGATTGACAAAAATATGCGCCGTAGCGCGGGCATCATCAGTAGCGCGGTGATGGTTGACGAGTGAAATTGAATAATAGTTGGCGACGGTGTTGAGGCGGTGGTTTTCGATGTTTGGGAGCAGTTTGCGCGAGATTTTGACAGTGCAGAGATGCGGGTTGGCGACGCGATAATCTTCGTGGATTCTGCCGATTTCGTGGTTGAGAAAGCGCATATCAAATGGCGCGTTGTGCGCGACAAGCACCGAATCGCCGATAAAATCTAAAAAATCGGCGGCGACTTCGCTAAACTTTGGCGCGTTTTTGACCATTTGGTCGCTGATGCCGGTTAGTTGGGAAATGAATGTCGGAATCGGTGTTTCGGGATTGACCAACGTCTCAAACTCATCGGTTATTTTGCCTTTTTGCACGCGATACGCGCCGATTTCGGTGATGCGGCACGGTGGCGTTTTCGCGCCCGTCGTTTCTAAATCGAACACAACAAAATCGGTTTCCGCAAATGTGCGCCGTGAACAATTCGTCGGCACAAGTTCAAGCATATCACCAATTAGTTGCAGGCGCGGATCAGTATTAACTAAATCGGCAACGAGAAGTTTGGCTAAATCAGGCGCGGGCGCGGAAATTTTCATCACGTAATCAACGACTTTGACTGCCGAAGCGCGTCCGCCAAAAGATTGCAGAAGTTGAATCGTTTCGCTAATTAGTAGAGAATCGGAAATTAAGTTAGGATATGGCGGCATATTTCTTAAAATGGTAAATGGTAAGTTGTAAATTGTAAAAGGTAAATAGATATTTTCTTCGATTTACCATTTACCATTTACCATTTACCATTTACCATTGTATAAAAATTTATGTTTATTTCATTGCTTTTGCTTTTTTTTGTAACTGTAGGTGGTTTGAGTTTGACGTATCTGTTTGCCGAAGATGAGCCGTTGTTGTGGCGTTTATGTGCGGGAAACATTGTCGGTTCGGTGGTTTTCGGGTTGATTTGTTTTCTTGTCGCGTGTTTTCTCGGGTTCACTCCGCTAACAATTTTACTTTCGTTGGCGATAAGTTTGCTGCCGTTGATTTTGTTCAAACGACAAGATTTGCGCGGGAAATTTTTGGCAAATTGGCAGGCGGCGAAAGGGCAAATGGAAGGCACAGATGTAAATAAATTACTGCGGTTTGCTTTTTATGCCGGCTTTTTCATTATATTTTGGCTGTTTTTTGAACGCACGATATTTGAAACGCCGATTGGAATTTCTACGGGCGCGTCGCAAAACTTGGGCGATTTGCCGTTTCACCTTGGCGCAATTTTCAGCTTTACCGACGGGCAAAACTTCCCATCACAAAATCCTTCTTATGCCGATGCAAAATTCACTTATCCGTTTATGGCGGATTTAATAGCGGCGAGTTTTATCCCGTTTGGCGCAAAGGTGCGCGACGCGATGTTGGTGCAGAATGTATTTTTATCATTTTCGCTACTGGTTATTTTAGAAAATTTTACATTCAAATTAACTAATAATCGGCTGGCGGGAAAAATCGCACCCGCGATTTTGTTTTTTAGCGGCGGACTCGGATTTTTATGGTTTTTCAACGACTTTGAGCAAGTTAGCAAAGGCTTTACCGAATTTCTTATGAATATGCCAAAAGATTACACCATCAGCGACAAGTTTCGCTGGGGAAATTCGCTGACGACGCTGTTTGTTACGCAAAGAAGTCTTTTGCTAGGATTGCCATTGACGCTGATTGTGCTACAAAAGATTTGGGAAATATTCAATGGAGAAAAGGGGAAAAGGGGAAAAGGGGAAAATGACGAAAAAGGGAAAAAGGAAAATGACGAAAAGGAAGATTCCGCTGTTGAAGCTAACTTTTTCGCTGTTAAACTTTTTCCCTTTTCCCCTTTTTTAGTCGGTCTTTTGGCGGGAACTCTGCCTTTGACTCACGCGCATAGTTTGGCTGTGCTGTTTATTGTCAGCGCGATTTTGTTCTTTTTTAGTGCCGAAAAATGGCGCGAATGGGTTGCGTTTGGCGTTGGTGTTGCCGTCGTTGCCATTCCCGAATTGCTCTGGGCAATGACGGACAGCGCAACAAATACAAGCACATTTTTCTCGTGGTTTTTCGGTTGGGACAAACGCGGAGCAAATTTCTTTTGGTTTTGGCTAACAAATACGGGCATTTTTATTCCGCTTCTGCTTTTTGGAATTTTTCTCTCACAAAGAACAAAGGACAAAGGGCAAAGGACAAAACTATTGATTTTCTACATTCCTTTTGCCGTTTTATTTATCGTTTCCAATTCAGCCAAACTCGCACCTTGGGAATGGGACAATATCAAAGTCCTGATTTATTGGTTTGTCGGTTCGATTCCGTTTGTTGCGCTTGTTTTAGCGTGGCTTTGGGAGAAAAATAATATTCTGAAAGCCGTCGCCGTCGTTTGTTTGGTTGTATTAATTTTATCGGGCGCGTTGGATGTTTGGCGTGTTGTTACAAGACAAATAGATAACGGAGTTTTCCAGACGGACGCGATAAAAATCGCTGAACAAATCAAACAAAAAACCGCGCCGAATGCGTTATTTTTAAACGCGCCGACCTATAATACAGCGATTGTTTTATCGGGCAGACGCTCTCTTATGCGTTATCCGGGACATTTAGCATCATATGGCATCAATTTTGCCGAACGCGAAGCCGATTTGAAACATATCTACACGGGCGACGCTATGGCGGATGCTGCTTTGAAAAAATACAACATCGAATATGTTTTAATTGGTCCTGAAGTGGATAATTATCTAAAAGCCGTTAGTTTGCCGCCCAACCCAACATTTTTTCAAAAATTTCCCGTCGTGGCTGAAGCCGGACAATATAAAGTTTATAAAGTTAATTAAAGAGAGAGCATAGAAACGCCGACAAGCGGTTCGTAATTCTAAGTAAAAAGCAATGAAGAAAAAAGTAAATCGAAAAACGAAGAACTCTGCACCTAACCCGATTATTGAAGAACAAACTTCAAAAATCGAAGAGCCAAAGCCAAAGATTGAAGGGCAAAAAACGAAAAGCAAGGAGCCGTGGCTAACTGATAATCTGTGGCTTATCGGTTGTTTGGTAGTAACTGCGATTGCCATCTTTTGGCGTTTTTATGAGTTGGCGTTAAAACCGTTTCACCACGACGAAGGCGTGAACGGTTTTTTTATGACGACGCTTTTCCGCGACGGCATTTATAAATATGACCCAAGCAATTATCACGGTCCGACGCTTTATTATATCGCGTTGGCGTTTGCCAAAATGTTCGGCTTTAACACGATTAGTATGCGGGCAAGCGTGGCGATTTTTGGCGTTTTGATGGTTGTAATGGTTTTCTTTTTGAAAGATTACATTGGCAAAATCGGGAGTTTAACCGCCGCTTTATTTCTTGCGCTATCGCCCGGAATGATTTTTATCTCGCGTTATTTTATCCACGAGATTTTCTTTGTCTTTTGCAGTTTAGGCATCGTCTTGGGCGTTTTGTATTTCATCGAAAAACGCAAAGCGGGAATTTTTGCCGTCGCCACGATGACTTTGATTTTACTGGTCTGTTTTTTGCCGTCCGCGTTTAATTTGGCAAAATTGGTCGGTGAAGAAAACGTGGCTTTACTCTGGATTTTGCGGCTTGGTTTGTTCGCCCTCGAAGCGTTTTTGATTTTCTTGATAATGCGAATGTTGCTTGCTTGGAACGATGGCAGAGCGATTTACTTAATGCTTGCATCTGCTTCCGCTTCGTTATTTTTCGCCACTAAAGAAACGGCTTTTATTACCATCGGCACAATGATAATGTCGGTTATTTCTGTCTGGATTTGGCGCAAAATTTACAGCGCGATAATCAGCCGACCGAAGAAAAATGAACTCGAACCTGTCGAATTGACGTGGCAAAATTTTCGTGAAGGTTTGGGCGACAGCAAAGATTTGAGCCTTCTAATTATTGCCGTTGTCGTCGTTTTTGCGTATATCAGCGTTCTGTTTTTCTCGTCATTTTTCACCTTTTCCGAAGGCATCTCAAGGGCATTCGAGGCGTATGCCGTATGGACGAAAACTGGCACCAAAGACCACACGCAAAGTGGAGTTTGGGGCTATCTGAAATGGGGAATGAAAATCGAATCACCGATTTATATTCTTGCGGCAATCGGAACACTAATTGCGCTTTTCAAAGCACGGCATCGGTTTGCGATGTTCACAGGTTTTTGGGCATTCGGACTTTTCGCGGCTTACTCGATTATTCCATATAAAACGCCATGGCTGGCACTTTCGTTTATCTTGCCGATGTGCATTATCGCCGGTTACGGCATCAACGAACTCGCCCGTTCAACCGATATTGGACAGCGCATATTTGCCGGATTGCTGACGGTTTTTGCGGCGGTTATGCTCGGTTATCAGGCTTACGATTTGAACTTTTTGCGTTATGACGACGATTCAATGCCGTATGTTTATGCTCACACACGACGCGGTTTTCTTGATATGGTTAACAAAATTGAGTATTACGCCGATAAAAGCGGCAAAGCCAAAGATGCGGGCATCGAAATTGTATCGCCTGACTACTGGCCCCTAACTTGGTATATGAAAGATTATACAAAGGCGATTTTTCACGCTCAATTTGCTGATGTAACGACATCGGAACTGATTGTCGCTTCGACAGCGCAGTTGAGCGAGCTAAATAAACGCTACGGAGCGAATTACAAATATGTCGGAACTTATCCGTTGCGTCCGGGCGTTGACCTTATGTTGCTTGTGCGTAGAGATTTGGGTGATGCGGATACTAAAGAAATTACCGCAGTCCCGAATGTTCCGAAATAGACGTGATAATAAAACTATGCTTTTACGATTTTTTACTCTCGCTTTTGTTTTATTGATGACAACTACAATTTTCGCCCAAACTCCGCCGATTGAAACGGGCGTTTCGCAAAGTCTTGCCAAATGGCGAAGCGCGAATTATTCGGATGTTCGGTATAAATTGAACATCACGCTCGAAAAAGGTGCGCCGTTGATGAAAGGCGACATCGAGATTCGTGTGAATTTGACGGACGCGGGCGCGAAGAATGATTTAATTTTGGATTGGCGGACGACGCAGTTTGCGAATGATAAAGATGAGCCGTTTGCAAAGGTCGTCGCGGTCAACGACAAGGCAGCGAATGTATTATCCAACATCCACGCGCCCAACTACTTCATTTCCAAAGAACATTTAGTCGTATCGCAAAAGTTTTTGAAAACGGGCGAAAACGTCATCAAAATCGAATTCGCATCGCCAATCAAAACGAGCGGCGCGGCAATCACGCGCTATGTTGACAAGGAAGACGGCGCGGAATACGTCTATTCGCTGTTCGTCCCGTCGGACGCAAGCACGGCGTTTCCCGTGTTTGACCAGCCGGATTTGAAGGCGATTTTTCAATTAAATTTGGAAGTTCCGACAACTTGGGAAGTTGTAACAAATACAAAGACCTTTGAAACATCCGATATTCGTCGTAATGACACTCAAAAAAATAAAGAGATTTATTCAAGAGCATTACATTTTTACGAAACTGAGCCGATTAGCACTTATGTTTTTGCATTTGCCGCAGGCGATTTTGAAATTTTTAATGAATTTACATCAGACAGAAAACTTCCTAAAAGCGAATTCAAAGAGTTTGAGCAAAAGTTGTTATCTGGAAAGTCAACAAACATTTATGTCCGCAAGTCGCAAGCCAAAAAATTCAAACAGCACGCTGACGAAGTTCTTCGGCTCAACCGTGAAGGCGTAAAGTTTCTTGAAGATTGGTTTGATTACAAATTCCCGTTTCCGAAATACGATCTGGTTTTGATTCCTGAATTTCCGTTCGGCGGGATGGAACACGCGGGCGCGACTTTTCTGCGTGAAGACCGCGTTATTTTCCCGACCGAGCCGACGAAGAATGATTACATCACGCGGGCGAACGTCATCTTTCACGAAGCCGCGCATCAATGGTTCGGCGACACGGTGACGATGCGCTGGTTTGACGATTTGTGGCTCAAGGAAGGCTTTGCCGAGTTTATGGCGTATAAAACTCTCGAAAAAGTGATGCCCGAATACAATGCGTGGAAAGTCTTTTACGAGCGCAACAAACAAGCCGCTTACTTGACGGACGTAACGCGCGGCACAACGCCGATCTATCAGGAAATCCCGAATCTCCTCTCGGCAAAATCCGCCTACGGCAACATCGTCTATCGCAAAGCCCCGTCGTTTCTGCGCCAAGCCGAGTTTTATCTGGGCGAAGACAAATTTCAAACCGCCGTCCGCGCATTTTTGAAGAAACACGAATTTGCCAACGCGGAATGGACGGATTTGGTCAAAGAATTTGAAGATGTTGCTTGGAAAGACAGTCCTAGAGTTGTAGATAAACAAGAAGTTTCAAAAGAAGCGGAAGAATATTGGAGAGAAGATATTCGCAAATCTTTAGAAAAATGGGTGAAACAGCGCGGAATGCCTTTGATAAAAGATACTTCATCAGTCTTTTTAATCTGGCAGCCTTTTGAGAAAGGAAGAACAATAAATCCGGGCTTTTTTGAGGGCAGACGTTCGCAGCAAAATATTCTTGGCGAACGCTATCAATGGACTCAAAAAGTTAAATTTTTGGGTGCGTTTCCCAATGAAGAACGTAAAATTTTAGAAGTAACTTTTTATGAAGATGAAGGAAGCTACGACGGAAGATTTCCGATATTTGTATTCACACAAGGAAATGAAACTAATGTAAAACCGCTTTTCGTTTTCCCAAACTACCAAGATTACGGCTACGGTATCTTTCTGCTTGACGAGAAAAGCCGCGCTTACGTTCTCGAAAATATCCAAAACGAAAAAGACGATTTTCTGCGCTCGATGATGTGGGGAAGTTTGTGGGATTCGGTCAGATTTTACGAACTCGCGCCCGAAGATTACGTCAAACTCGTCATCAAAAACATCAACATTGAATCGGATGAAAGCACAATCGCCACGCTTTTAGGTCGCGTTTCGACAGCGGTGAATTATTATTTATCGGAAGAACAAGCCAAACAATTCGCGCCGGAATTAGAAAAACTTTTAATCGAAAAAATGCAGAACGCGCCGACGCTTGGGCAAAAGATAACTTTTTATCGGGCGTTTCTTTCATTGGCAAGTTCGGAAAATGCGCGAACTATTTTGAAGGAGTTTCTAAAACCAAAGACCAAAGACCAAAAACCGATTTTTGAATTAAAATCAAAAGATAAATTCGACATCGTTACGCGCCTTATCGCTTTAGACGACGCGGACGGTTTGAAAATTCTCGCCGAGCTCGAAAAAACGGAAACCGACGACGCGGCAAAACGCTATGCTTACGCCGCCCGCGCCGGCATTGCAACCGGCGAAAACAAGTTGAAATACTGGAAAGATTTCATTTCATACAAGGAAATTTCCGAAAGTTGGATAGAATCCGCCTTCGGAGTTTGGAATTCGCCAAAACACGCCGAACTGACTTTGCCGTATTTGGAAAAATCTCTCGCCGAATTGCCAAATTTGAAACGCAATCGCAAGATATTTTTTGTCAACGGCTGGCTGTCGGCATTTATCGGCGGACAACGAAGCGAAGCGGCTTTGAATATCGTCAATAAATTTTTAGCTGACAATCCGAATTTGGATAAAGATTTGCGCCTGAAGATTTTGGAAAACGCCGACGGTTTGGAACGCGCCGTCAAGATTCGCGCCAAGTTCGGGAAATAAATTTTTAGTCCGAATCCAAATTATCTATTTCGCAACCTTCATCGAATAAAGAATCGCGGGAAATTCGTTGCGGTGTTTTTCACAATTACCGCCAAAGCAGAAGTTGACCGTGAAAAATTATTGAGCTTTAAGGTTGGCTGGTCATGAGTTTTTCAATTTCCGTCCGCAAAACTTCAGTTATGACTTTTCCTTGCCGCAGATAAGCGATTTCGCCTTTGTTGTTGAGCAAAACCGTGAACGGCAAACCGCCTTGCCAATCTTTGGAAACCGAACCAATCGCGGCTTCTTCGCTGTCGGTGCTTAAAAGATACGCCGGCATTTCCGCTTTCATTTCCGCCAAAAATCTCGGCACAGTGGTTTTTATATCTTCCACATCGTCAAGCGAAATGGTGATAAAATCAATTTTTCCTTTGTAATCCGCGTCAAGTTTTACGAGGTCGGGAAATTCTTCGCGGCACGGATCGCACCACGTCGCCCAAAAATTGATGAGCAAAGGTTTCGCATTTTCACCTGTCCGATTAAGTAAATTTTTGAGCGCAACGTCATCAACCGCCGTAACTTTCGGCAACGTATTGTTTTTAGAAACGGCATTCGGTTTTTTGGCAGATTTTGCCGCTGAAACTTTTTTAGAAGCCGTTTTCGTTTTTTGGGCGAAAGTTTCCACCGCAGAAATTTGCGCGAAAATGAAAATAAGCGAAAAAATAAACAGAAGTTTTTTCATAATGATTTTTTTGGAGTGCGGACAGCCTGTCTGCCGCCGTTCCAGCGAAGCGGTGAACGGCAATCGCACTCAACAGAAAAGTTTCGGGAAAATGTGCGCGGTGTCCGTTCTGTGCTTTACTTGAACGGAAGCGGACAGGCTGTCCGCGCTCCATTTCTCAATTTTACTCAACTCGTTTTATCGAACAGCCAAACGCTTTTGCGCTTTGTTTTGTAATTTCTTTGCCGCCAAGTCCCGAATCGAGAGCGACACGGACATAGTTTTCAGTCGGATTGTCGCCGCGTCGGTCGTTGTCAATCGCGCCTTCATACATAAGAATGTTTTTGGCGTTGAAATAAAAGACTTCGGGCGTAACTGTGGCACCGAGTTGGTCGGCTAAAACATTGCCTTTGTCAAT
>JANOXW010000299.1:0-9843 GCA_031418635.1 Acidobacteriota bacterium | reverse complement strand
TCGTTTAATCACGAACCGTGGCTGCATCTTTATTCTAAGCAGGAATTAGTTGACGAATTTCAAAAGACAGAAGACGCGATTGCCAACATTACAAGTCAAAAACTCGTCGGATTTCGCGGTCCTGGTTATAGTTTGTCGCCGACGGTTTTGGAAGTTTTGAGCGAGAGAGATTACGAATATGATTGCTCGACTTTGCCGACCTATATTGCACCGCTGGCACGAGCTTATTAATTTTTCAAATCGCCCGAAATGTCTGATGAAGAACGCGAAAAACGGAAAAAATTGTTCGGCAAATTTTCCGACGGCTTTCAATCTTTGAAACCGTATAAATGGCAAATCGGTGAAAAATCCTTGGTCGAAATTCCGGTTACGACTTTGCCGATTTTCAAAACGCCGATTCACGCAAGCTATGTCATTTATCTTTCGACTTTTTCAAAATCGTTGGCAAAAGCGTATTGGAAAATGGCGATTGAAATGTGCCGTTTGACGGGAACGCAATTAAGTTTATTGCTTCATCCACTCGATTTTCTTTCGGGTGAAGACGTTGCTGAATTAAAATTTTTCCCGGCGATGAATTTGCAGATCGAGAAGAAGTTGGAGTTTGTCAGCGAAATTTTAGAGATATATGCGAAAGAGTTTGACATTCTGAATATGCAAAAACACTCCGATTTAGTGAAAGAAAAGAAAACGATAATCAAGGAAATTAGTGAATTTTAAGCAATAATGCAAAATGGATAACGGATAACGGATAACGGATAATGAAGAAAAATCTAAAACCTTCGTAAAAACAAGTATTTAACGAATTTTATGAATTTTCATTAGACTTGAAAATATTTCCTCACCTGCTTAGGTGGAATTATGTGATCGTTATAAAAGACTATCTTGCAAAAATTAGTCATCAGGATTATTACATTCGACTTTGAAGAGAGATTTAAAACATTTATGAACAACGAAAAGCCGATTGCAATAATTGGGGCTGGCATTGCGGGTTTGACGGCGGCAGATTACTTAAACAGTAAAAATATTCCGTTCATACTTTTTGAAGCGGGCAAGAAAATCGCCGGACTTGCTTCGAGTTTTAAGGATGAAAATGGATTCAGCTATGATTTCGGAGCGCATTTCATTACTAATCGGCTGGCAGATGCAATCGGTATCGGGACGGAATGTTACACAGTAAAGTATTACGGCGAAACGGTTTGGCTTGGTGGGAAAACGTATAAATATCCATTCGGGTTGATTTATATTCCGCGAATGACCTTTAGCGGAATCAAAAGCAAACTAAATTTTTTGAGTAAAGGACACACGCCGAAGTCAGCGGCAGAATGGTTTCGCAAAAGTTATGGAAATGCTCTTGCTAATGAAGTTGCTTTACCGCTAATCGAGGCTTGGTCAGGCGCAAGTGCGGAAGATTTATCTGCTGCCGTGGGTGAAAGTTTGCCCGGAAGCATCGGGCAAACTTTGTATTTGAAATTAGCAAGCAAACTGACCGGACGGGCGGTGGCTTGTGGTTACAATCGTGAAATGCCGGAAAAAGCTGGTGTTTATCACGTCTATCCGAAAAAAGGCGTTTCTGTTTTATGTGAGAAACTGGCAACAGGTTTGGAAAATAAAATAAAACTTGAAACTCCGGTCGAAGCGATTTTAGTTGAAGACGGAAAAGTAAAAGCGGTGCGGGCAAAAGGCGAAACGCAGGAAGTTTCCGCCGTTATCAGCACTGCGCCCGCACATATTTTGAGCAAAATTGTCGAAGGCACAGATGCTTTGCAATCTTTTTCAAAATTTCGCTATCGTCCGATGACTTTTATCAATATGCGTTTTGAAGGTCGGCATTTACTGCCTGATACGGTTATGTGGTTTCCCGAAAAACAGTTTCCGTTTTTTCGTTTGACAGAAGCTCCGATTTCGATGCCGTGGCTCGCGCCCGAAGGCAAAACCATTATTACGGTTGACATCGGTTGTGAGATGGGCGACGAATTTTGGACGATGGATGAAGAAACAATCAGCGAATTATGTCTGAAAAATCTGACGCAAATTATTCCTGATGTCAGGAAGCGTTATTTAGGGTGCAATGTTTTGCGAACGCCGATTGCTTATCCTGTTTTTCTCAATGAATATGAAGCGGAACGCCAAAAATTTATGCAATCAACGAATATCGAAAATCTTTTAAGCGTCGGGCGAAATGGAGAGTTTTCGCATATTTTTATGGAAGATGTTTATTGGCGAACCCGAAAAAAAACGCAACAATATCTCGACAAACTAGGCAGTAATTGATAATAGATAGTGAATAATGGATAACAATCTAAAAATATTTACTCACCTGCTTACAAAAGACTAAACGTATTATCAGGAAAAACAATTTTTAATTGGAGCAGTAAAAATAATTAAAAGCGATTATCAAAAAGTTGGCGACAGTAGCTATGTTTATTACGGCTTATCGGTTTTGGCAATAGTTATTGTCGGGCTGATTGCCATCTTGAGTTTGCGTGATGGTTTCTCCGGCGATCAGGCACTGTTTTTGATTTACTCCAAGGCGATTAACAACGGGGCGATTTTGTATAAAGATGTTTGGGACATCAAACAACCGGCGATTTTTGTCTTTTACTTAATCGGTGGAAAATTATTCGGTTTCAACGAGATTGGAATTCACCTTTTGGAAATTATTTATTGGCTCTGTTTTAGTTTGCTGCTGATTGTCGGTTTAAAAAAATATTTCACAAATCCACTTTTTGCCGTTTTAACGCCGCTTTTTACAATCGGGATTTATTATTCAGTTTCAGGCAGTTTGCATTTTACACAAGCAGAAGGTTTAGTTTGCTTTCCGTTATTTATGTCTTTGTGGTTTTGCCAAAAGTTTTTAGAAACTCCTGATAAAAAATGGTTCTTGTTTTTATCGGGACTTTTTGGCGGAATCGTCCTGACATTTAAGTTGATGTTTATCGCCATCCTCTTGGCTTTTTGGATATTTTTATTAGTTTATTGTTATTTTTTATTTTCTGAGAGAAACAAGAAACACATTATAGTTTCAATCGGACTGATTTGTGTCGGCTTATTGATCCCGATTTCGCTGGTCATCTTTTACTTTGCATGGAACGCCGCACTAGTTGATTTATGGTATACAACCTTTACCTATCCGTTAAATGCCGTGGTGACCATAACCAAAATGAAGAATCGAGCCGAAGTTTTGAAAAATGGGCTTGTATGGTTCTTTAAGTCTTATTTTCCCGTTATTGCGCTCACATTAATTTTTCTACTTTTAAGTGCAAAATCTTTTTTTAACGGCTGGCGACACAAGGAAAAGTTTGGATTACGCCGCGAAAATTTCTTAGTTACGGGTTTATGTATATGGATTTTTTCAGGCTTTGCCGTGATATTGATTCAAAGGTTGTCTTGGTGGGAATATCATTATTCGTTGTTAATGATTCCTTTGGGAATAATTGCCGTGATCTGCATCGAAAAACTTGTCGAGGGAATAGACATCTTTATAAAACGTCGCTGGAAAATTCCCGCGTATGTATCTATGTTAGTAATACTTACGCTTTTATTTATTCCGACCGGACGCAGGCTAATCCAAAAAATTCAGCGTTCAAACCAAATAGATATGATTAAAGTTGGAGATAGGGATTTTGGGGTTACAGGCGATGCCGCCGCCGATTACAAATCTATTTCTGCCGATACTACATTTTTGGCGGCGGAAAACCCGAAAGCCACAATGTTTGTCATTTCAAATCCGCTTTATTATTATCTTTCCGATTCATCTCCATTATTTGCCAGCAACGGAGCAATGTCTGATATGTTCACCGATTTTGAATGGACAAGACTTAACGGCGAAATGTCCGAAAGATTTCCCAAGTATATCTTTATCGAAACAAAACTAATTGAGCCGACTGCTGAAGAGAATCCGACATTCATAAATGCTCTCAATAAAAACTATTCTATCTACACAACCGGCGAAAGAGGCTCGTTTTATAAACTGCACAATTAAGTTGATTTCCATTTTACAAGATGAAAATAGTTGTTGTTAAAAACAATAAAGAAAAATTTCAAAAGCAAAAGATCGCATAATCAGCGTCAAAAGCAAGCTAATCAAAAAATTATTTGTCAATCAGGAGTTGTAAAAAATGTCACGGGAAACGATGAAAATCGAAGGGTTTAGACGCAAATTTGCGGAGATTCGCAATAAGCAACATAAACCTCTGGTGCGCGGAACAGGCGGCGCGGGAAACACTTTGGAAATCTTGCTCGGCTTAGGAATAGATAATAAACAGACAGGCGATTTAGGCTTTGCCGAATTAAAAGTGCGAATGAGAGGCGCAACGAGCTCGGTTAAACTTTTCTCGCTTGACAAAGATGCTTGGAAGATTGATAAAAGCGAGGTCGCGCAAAAGTTCGGCACGATGAACGAAGAAGGTAACAAGCGGCTTTATTTTGAAATGCGGCAGGGAACTATTACCAAAACAGGTCTGCAATTTTTCAGTAATGATGAAAATATCGCTATTTTAAGTCCGGTCGGCGACGTTATAGCTCAATGGTCTTTGGACAATTTGATACAGGTTTTCACCAACAAAATCAAAAATTTGGTTATTGTCAGCGCGGAAACTACTTTGGGACCTGGCGGATATGATTATTTTGTTTATCGAACCGCGCTTTATCTGCACGGATTTTCAAAAACCTCGATTCGCGCCGCTTTTCTCAACAATGTCATTACGCTCAATCTGCACATCGAATCCATCAACATAAAACCTGATGGAAATTGGCGCGTAAAAAATCGCGGAACGGCTTTTCGGATAAATGAGGAAAATCTCGAAGACATTTTTGAATATCGGGATTTTCTCTAAATTTTTTTAATCGTTCCTTATAGGTTTAATTCCCCGTAGCTCTGCTACGGAAATAAGGAAAAATAAAAATTCCGATTCAATACCTCGCGGCTCTGCCGCGCGGAAAATTTATTTTCATAAAAAACTTTTATCAATCAACAATTCTGCATTTAAAATCGCCGAACCAGCCGCGCCGCGCACGGTGTTGTGACTGAGGGCGACAAAGCGATAGTCGAAAATATTGTCGGGGAAAAGTCTGCCGACGGTTATCGTCATTCCTTTCCCGCTGTCGCGGTCAAGCCGCGGTTGCGGGCGCGAAGGTTCGTCGCATACAGCAATAAACGGTTTGGGTGATGAATAAAGATCAAGCGAAGGGAAATTTTCCATCGCTTCGCGCACACTTTCCAAAGTCGAGGTTTGTCTTAATTTTACCCTGACCGAAGCCGTGTGTCCGTCAATTACATTAACGCGAAAACATTGTGCGCTGACGGTAAAATCGGCTTTTTCGATTGTTCCGTCATTAAATTTGCCTAAAATTTTCTGCGCTTCGGTTTCGACTTTCGGTTCTTCGCCGGCGATATATGGCAAAACATTGTCAATGATGTCAAACGCCGAAACGCCGGGATAACCTGCGCCGGAAATCGCTTGCAAAGTCGTTACAAAAACTGCTTCGACACCGAACTTTTTGTTCAAAACAGCCAACGGCGGCGCAAAACTGATAACTCCACAATTCGGATTAGTTACGATAAAGCCATTGTTAAAGCCACGTCGTTGTTTTTGTATTTCAATCAGACCGAGATGGTCGGCGTTAATTTCGGGAATCAAAAGCGGCACATCTTCTTCCATTCGATACGACGATGAATTACTGATAACGGGAAAACCGGCGCGGGCAAATGCTTCTTCGGTTTCACGCGCCACGCTTGACGGCAAACTGGAAAAAACCAAATCGCAATCAAGCGGCGGTTCAATCTGCTCGACGACGATTTCTCTGACATAATCCGGCATTCCACCCGCAAGTTTCCACGCACACGCTTCCATATATGGTTTGCCAACCGAACGGTCTGACGCGGCAAGCGCAGTTATCTCGAATTGCGGATGATTTTCCAATAGCTGAACGAACCTTTGTCCAACTGTTCCGGTTGCTCCTAAAATTCCGACACGATACTTTTTGCTCATAATATAAAGACAATCCTAAAAGAATTACTAAAGAAGTCTAATGTAGCCGATGAAAAAACAAAAGCGCGGTAATAACAAATTATTAGCTGAACTTAGTTGCAGAGTTCATTTCATTTGACGCAAGCGTTTTAGTTTTCCTGCAAAATGCTGTATCTTGGTTTTTTGGCAAAATGTTGCACAATTAGCCACATTTTTATTTTATCTAACAAGGTCAGGAAATAATTTTGCGAAAATCTCTAAAATTCATAATACTATTTTTATTCGCTATATTTATCTTTTGGTTTTTCGGGCGAAATCTCGATTGGAGTGAAGTCAGCCAAAGTCTGCGAAAGGCAAATGCTTTTTATCTGATATTGGCGACTTTTATCATTTGCGTCGGCTATCTGTTACGGGCGATTCGCTGGAAAGTTCTGCTTGCGCCGATAACGGAAACGTCGCTGAGAGAGCTTTTTGCGACAACGACGGTTGGATTCGCGGCGGTTTTTTTGGTTGGCAGAATGGGCGAAATTGTGCGTCCGATGTGGTTGCCGATGCGCGACAAGCGCGTGCGTCCGTCAGCGGCGTTGATAACTTTGGGCGTTGAACGGATTTTCGATATGGCATCGTTGATTTGCTTTTTCGCGGTTAATTTAATTTGGTTTGAAGCTCCGCCGGGACGCGAAAACGAACTTGCCTACGTCAAACTTATCGGCAATCTGATGTTGGTTGGCGTTTTTGTCGGGTTTTTGAGTTTGTATTTTTATCAGAAATTTTCGGCGCGTTTTATCGCTTGGGCAGAAAAAACAACCGACAAAAAGTTTATTCCAAGCCGTCTTAGGCGTATTTTTATTAGTCTTTTGAATCAACTTGCCGCGTCGCTTCAGGTTTTAAAAGATTGGAGCGAGATTGCCGCCGTTGTTTTTTGGACGCTTGCCTTGTGGTTTTCAATCGCTATTCCGACGTGGCTGGTGTTGCTTGCTTTTGATTTGCCGCTGAGTTTTAGTGATGCACTTTTTATAATGGGTTGGGCGGCGATTGGTTCGCTAGTGCCGACACCGGGCGGCGCGGCGGGCGCATTTCACGCGGCTACTGCCAGCGGTTTGATATTTTTGAAAATTGATCCAAACGATGCCGCGGCGACTTCGATTGCAATGCACCTTGTTTATTTCGCGCCCGCCATCTTTTTTGGGATATACTATTTTCTGCGCGGCGACATCAGCGTGGCGCGTTTCAGAAATCTGCTTTCCAGCGAACACGCGACGGAGGAAATCGAACACGATGCTGAGGCGAAAGTTCAAAGTCCAAAGTCCAAAGTCCAAAGTCCGATTTCAAGTTGACATTGAACTTATAAACATTGTAGTTGGTTGTAATCGGTAATTTTAGATTTCGGAAAATCCAAAATCCAAAATCCAAAATCGTTATGCGTTGCCCTTTTTGCGGACATTTAGAAGATAAGGTAGTGGATTCGAGAGAAGCCAAAGACGGCGATTCAATTCGGCGACGGCGCGAGTGTCTGGAATGCGGCAGACGTTTTACATCTTACGAACGGATTGACGAAATTCCGTATATGGTTGTTAAAAAAGACGGAAGGCGCGAACCGTTTGCCCGCCCTAAGATCTTAGCCGGATTGCTTCGCGCCTGCGAAAAACGTCCGATTTCTGCGCCACAACTCGAATCAATTATTGACTTAGTTGAAAAGCACGTTCAAGAATTGCCCGACCGCGAATGTCCGACCAGCGAACTCGGCAAAATCATTATGAAGCGTCTGAAATTACTCGACAAAGTGGCGTATGTCCGCTTTGCCTCGGTCTATCTCGAATTTGAAGACGTTTCTGAATTTATGACCGAACTCAAATATCTAGTTCAAGTGCGCGATAAAAAGATTAAAAGAAAACCGAAGAAAAGTGGATAATGGTGAATTGAAGACATTTTCTTTAATTCACCATTATCCATGATCCATTTCTTACTCAATTCCTTCGAGTGGAAAGAAACGATCAACGAATTCGATGTGCAAGCGCGGAATGCCGTCGTGAGCGATACGTTTGCCACGCACGACGGAGACAATCGAAACATTGTATTGTTCACTTTTGACGCGAATAAAAGAGCCGACTTCGACATCAAGCGAAGTAAAAACCGCCGCACCGCCGAAGCTCAGATTTTCCGTTACGGTTGGTTCGCTGGCTAAGATGTTGCCCTCGCCATCTACTTTTTCAATGATTATGTTAGCGGGAATCGAATAGCGCGAATGCCGTCGCAATTCTTTTGGCAGATTCCTATCGTCAGAATTATTTCGGGCATCAACAACGTGCCACAAATTTCCATCTTCGCGGTGGGATATTTCAAAAAGTTTGGTCGGGTCTTCCAAATAGCTGTTTGGCGGATGTTTTCCGATAAACGCTACTCCGACAGCGTGAGATTCGGAAGTAGTATTAAGGTTTTTAGTTACACAACTTCTCACTAATCCCCAAACTTTATATTGCGGTTCGCTGAAATCAAAGCAACGCAATTTGCGCGGCAATGGAATTGTCAGTTGCAGTAAGCGTCCGCGCCTGACCGGACGGCGTAGATTGAAGCCCGCACCAAATGCCGAAACATCGTTCAAGCGCGTAATTTCGTTCCAAGAAACATTTCCGTTGACCTGCGATTCGACTCTAATGGGCAAAGTCAATGACATCCGGTTTATCCGACGGTTTTCTTCATCTTGTTCTATTACGGGGGTTGATAACATATATGTAAGTTCTCCAAAATTGAATTAAAAATTAGCAGAAAGTTGCTTTTTTTGTGTGGCTTGCAAAGGTTTTACAAGGTTGCTAAACAAGCGATTTGCCTGTAAAATAATAATACATTTTAAATTGTCAAAATGTCCAGACTTTTTTATGTTCGCGCCCTTAAACATTAACTTCAACAAAAAATTTTAGAAAAATTATTAGCAAGGAAAAATAAATGGATTCAGTATTAGAACGCAATCAGGTAAATATCGAAGACGAGATGCGGCGGTCGTATCTCGATTATGCTATGTCGGTCATCATCGGACGCGCCCTGCCCGACGTGCGCGACGGGCTAAAACCCGTTCATCGTCGCGTCTTATGGGCGATGCAAGAACTCGGCAATTATCACAACAAAGCATATAAAAAATCAGCGCGTGTGGTTGGGGACTGCATAGGCAAATACCATCCACACGGCGACACTGCCGTTTATGAAACGATTGTTCGTTTGGCGCAAGAGTTTTCGATGCGTTATATGCTCGTGGACGGACAAGGGAATTTCGGCTGTTTTACGGGCGACACGAAAATAAAATTGCTTGACGGCACGGAAAAATCTTTTGCCGAATTAGCCGAATTGCCGAAAGATGAGATTTTTTATGTTTATTCGGTTGATAAAAGCGGAAAAATTGTCGTTGGCGAAGGATGTAATTCACGAATTACAAAATACGAAGCAGAGATTGTTGAAGTCGTTTTAGATAACGGCGCAAGGATTCGCTGCACACCCGATCATCGGTTTTTGCTTCGCAATGGAAGTTATAAGCAAGCCAAAGATTTAACTACCACAGATAGCTTGATGGCGGGTTATTTTCAAAACTCGCCGGTTAAAGTAGGCTTGAACGAGTATTTACAAGTTTGGCAACCGCAAAGTGAAACTTACGAATTTGTTCATTGTTTAGCCGACGAATTTAATAAAGAAAAAGATTTGGCGAAAAACTTTGACGGTGCGTTTGTTCGCCATCATAAAAACTTCAATCGTTTTGACAATCGCCCGACAAATATCGAGCGAATGGATTTTCTCGCGCATCTGCATCTTCACGCTGAACAAATCGGCGAACTTTGGAAGTCGGAAGAATTCCGTCAGGCACCGCGCGAAGGCGTGCAAACGCCGT
>JANOXW010000298.1:0-4217 GCA_031418635.1 Acidobacteriota bacterium | reverse complement strand
CACGGTTTTGATGTTTTCAAAATTACCGATGACATTTAATCCGCCTTCAGTAGTAATTTCGTGCGGACTTTCCGGCACCAGCGAAACTGCGTCGGGTTTTGTCCGCAAGGCAATCGAGAGCATCTCTTCGGTTGCCGCCATCTCGACGTTCAGATAAGTCGTAACAACTTCACGAAGTAGTTCGATGTCGCGGTCTTGAATATGCCGCCGATCTTGACGCAGATGAACGGTAATGCCGTCCGCGCCCGCTTGTTCACAAATAACTGCCGCCGTGATAATACTCGGCTCAATCGTTTTGCGTGCTTCTCGGATGGTGGCGACGTGATCTATGTTGACGTTTAGTTTAGCGGTCATTTTAGTAGTGATATTTACAATTCAAAAGCTGATAAATGCCAACAAATCTAGTTGAATTGCTCCTGATTCGGCACGATTATATTTCGATTTTCCTCAACATCTTTTATCGTTCGCAAAAGATATTCACGATTTGCGGATGAACGCAAAAGATACACGGTTTCATCGCGCTCAAAGACGACAATTTCAATTTCTTTGTGTTTAAATTGGGCTTTTATACTGGCTAACAAATTTTCATCCAACTCGTCGGCATTTATTTGATAAATTATTTGCATAAAAACTTTAATTATACCTGATTATTTCGCTTTATCATAAACTCCGTGTTTCGCGTTTTTGCGAATCTGGCGAACTTCGTTAAACATTCGTTGGCTATCGCGGAAAACGCTAACAGTCGTGCCTTCGCAATGATCCCAACGGACGGGAATTTCTTTGAGGCGCAAACTTTTATGATGCGCGACATACAGAAATTCGACATCAAAGCCGAAACGGTCAATCTGCATAACATCGAGAAGCGAGCGAAATTTTTGCATATTAAACGCTTTGAAACCACATTGCGTATCCCAAAAAGGCAAGCCCGTTAAAGTTCTGACAATCAAGTTAAAAACCTTTCCGCCTTGTTCACGTCGCCACGGTTGATGCGTTCCTATCAAACTTCTATCAAGAGCGCGTGAGCCGAATGTAACATCAAATTCACCTTTTTCGATTGGTTCGACGAGTTTCGGCGTTTCGGAAATCGGCGTTGAAAGGTCGGCATCGCTGAATAAAGCAATCTCACCGACAGCGGCAAGCAATCCTGTTTTGACGGCGAAACCTTTGCCGCGATTTTCTTCATAACGAATGACTTTTGTTTTGACAGACGGAAATTCGCCGCAAACTGTTTCAGCAACTTTTGCTGTCGCGTCGCTTGAGCCGTCGTCAACTATAATCAGTTCGGCAGACGGATTTTCCTTGTTCAGATAAGCGAGAATTTGCCTGACGGAATCGCCAAGTCTGGCTTCTTCATTAAAGGCTGGAATAACGATGGATAAAGTCTTGTTCATTTGGCAAAAGGTAATGATAGAGTGTGAGGTTTCAAGTTTCAAGTTTCAGGCTTCAAGTTTTGTGTTTCGGAAGTGTTGCCGAAAGGTTTTAAACTTGAATCTGAAATTTGAAACCTTAAACTTGAGAACAACCGTAGAATGACTTTTTACAACAAATGTATGTTATAGTTTTAAAGGATTTGGAGAAGATATAATGAGCAGAAAGTTTGGAATAATTGCAATTTTTTTAGTCGTCATCGGCGCGGTTTTTGGCGGAATGTTTGGCAAATTGCCGACGAAATCGGAGGCAGATACATCTTTGACAACGGGAAAAGTGGTCTCGGATTATCGTGAAGCCGTTGATGTCATTGATAAAAATTATATCGGGGAAATTGACCACGAAAAAATTACGGAAAGTTCGATTCAAAGTATGTTGTTCACGCTTGACCCGCATTCGTCATTTTTCACCCGCGATGAGTTTCGCAAACTTTACGAAGATCAATCTTCGCAATTTTATGGCATCGGCGTTTCGATTTTGCAACACCGCGACGGCGTTTATATTCAATCCGTGATTCCAAATACGCCCGCCGACAAAGCCGGACTTCGTTATGGTGATAGATTTGTTCAAGTCGGAGAAAAAGACGCGAAGGATTGGACAAGCGCGGAAGTTTCCAAAAATGTGCGCGGTGAGCGTGGAACGCCCGTCAATGTCAAAATCGGACGCGCCGGACAAGACAAACCGCTTGATTTTACCATCGTCCGCGGCGGCGTTCCGCTACCTTCGATTCGCAATTATTTTATGCTCAAAGACGGCGTTGGTTATGTCGGTTTTACGGGCGGATTTCAAGAAACGAGTGCCGACGAACTCGACCAAGCCATTGCTGATTTGAAAAAACAAGGAATGAAAAGTCTGGTGCTTGACCTGCGAAACAATCCGGGCGGATTGTTGCCGCAAGCTATCGAAGTCGTTAGTCGTTTTGTCGCAAGCGGTCAAACTGTCGTGTCCGTCAAAGGTCGTTCACGTTATTCAAAATCACAGGAATTACTCACAGACAGCCGCAAAACCGAGAATTTTCCGCTGGTTGTAATGATCAACGGCGGTTCGGCTTCGGCTTCGGAAATCGTCGCCGGTGCGCTTCAAGATTACGGACGCGCCTTGATTGTCGGTAGCGATAGTTTCGGCAAAGGACTTGTGCAGAGAGTTTTTCCGCTTGATTACGGCACGGGATTGACATTGACGATGGCTCGATATTACACGCCTTTCGGACGTTCATTGCAGAGAGATTATTCAAGCGGTTCGATTTACGATTATTACACGCATCACGAAGATGGCGAACCAGAAACAACGGACACTAAACCAAAACCTGTGGGAAGTCCGGTAACAACTGCCGGCGGACGAGTTTTTTACGGCGGACGCGGTATCGAACCTGATTTAAAAGCACCTGCGCTTGCCTTTACGCCATTGCGTTTGCGCCTCAACGAAGCCGCATTTTTCTTTGTGCGAAACTTGGTTGCAGGACAAATCAAAGGGTTTGAAAATTTCAAGGTTGATAAGCAAAATTATAATCTGACGGTTGCGCCAAGCGAGTTTCAAATCAACGACAAGTTGTTCGAGGCATTTCGCAATTTTATCGCCAAAGATAAGGAAAACGGTTTGACGGCGGAAAATATCAACAGCCAAATTGATTACGCCAAATCGCGCCTGCGCGAAGAACTCGCTACCGCCAACAATTCAAACGAAGCTGGACAGCAAGTTTTACTCGAAACCGACCCGCAAGTCTTAAAGGCGATTGACGCGATTCCCGAAGCGAAAAAATTGCAGGAAAGTATTTTAGTTAAAAAATAACTTTGATTTGTCATTCGTTAAAAAAGCGCAAAAAACACAAAACAAATTCTTTTTTGTGTTTTTTGCGCCTTTTTTGTGGCTACTCAAAAAATCTTTTTAACGCATTGACTTATTAGCCAAAGAATTTTGGCAATGATACAATTTTTAAGGTTTCTAAAATAAATTAGAGAGGATATTTATAAACTGTGATTGATTTTGAATTAAGCGAAGAACATATTGCATTACAAAAAACCGTGCGAGAATTTTGCCAAGGCGAAGTTGCGCCGCACATTAAAGAATGGGACGAAAAACAGCATTTTGAACGAAGCGTTTTCGATAAAATGGGTGAACTCGGACTTTTGGGCGTGTGCATTCCCGAACAATATGGTGGAGCGGGTTTTGATTATATTTCTTTAGGTTTGGTCTGCGAAGAATTAGAAACCTGTGATACGTTTTTGCGCGTGGCAATGAGCGTTCACGTCGGGTTAAATTCTTTGAGTTTGCTGACTTGGGGCAATGAAGAACAAAAACAAAAATATCTCGTGCCGCAGGCGAAAGGCGAAAAACTTGCAACATTTGGTTTGACTGAACCGAATGCCGGCAGCGATGTTATCGGAATGCATTCTAAGGCGCGACGCGACGGCGACGATTGGATTTTGAACGGCGAAAAAATGTGGATTTCGTTGGGCGATGTTGCCGATCATTTTTTATTTTTCTGTTGGACTGACGATGAAAAACGCAAAAACCGCGACCATTCGGGAATGAGTTGTTTTATCGTTGAGCGCACAATGGAAGGTTTTTCGTCGGGAACTTTGCACAACAAACTCGGCATCAAAGCGGGCAACACAGGTTATTTTTCGCTCCAGGATGTGCGCGTTCCGCAGGAAAATATGCTTGGGCAGGAAGGCGAAGGCTTTAAGATTGCGATGTTTTCGCTTGAAAACGGACGTTACACGGTGGCATCAGGCGCGACGGGCGTGATTCGCGCTTCGCGTGATGCGTCGGTTGCTTACGCCAATACC
>JANOXW010000297.1:0-8282 GCA_031418635.1 Acidobacteriota bacterium | reverse complement strand
TGGTGTAACCTTCGGTTTCGCGTCCGGCGGGATGGTCGGATCGGTCGGCACGGTGGCGATCATCAACATCTCGCCGATGGTTTCGGTGTAACCCGAACTCAATTTGGCGGTGTTCATCGCCTTGCTCAAACGCTCGATAATTCCCGCCTCGACCGGCGCGGGCGGACTTGGCGGCGGAGTAAATGTCGGCACAATCGGAGTCTGCGTGCCGCCGAGCATACCGTTCTTAAAAGCCGTCCCGGCTTTAGAAAAAGCCGCCGCGCCCTGTCCAAACAAAATCCCATGCCGCATCGCCGCACTATCCTGCAACAAAGCCGTCTGCTCCACATTCGTAAAACCCAAAACAGCCGACACAGCCGGAAATTCCTGTTCAAAATTCAACGACCACGCAATCCGTTGATCATTTCCTAGTGGTAATATTGTTGTTCCTGCCATATTTTTTCTCCTTTTAATACTTTAATTACTTCCGTCAAACATTCTTCGCAGTCGTTAAAAGATTGATAGCGTGTCCGCCAACATTCTTCGTGTGCGATGAACCATTTTTTGCAAGCAATGAACTATTTTTCGCTTGCGATGAATGATTCATCGCTTGTCTAAAGAGATTTTTTGCAAGCATTAAATTGTTCATCGCTGACGTTGAAAGATTTTGCGCTTGCCGCCAAACATTCTTCGCTTGTCTTAAACTTCTCCACGCTTGCCACAAGCCTTTGCCCGCGTGCAATGAAACATTCTTTATCAATGTAGAAAGTTCTTAGCTAACCAAAAAGACTCTCAAACTATTGATTTCATTAGTAGTTTTATTTAACCTACTTTTGCTTAGGCATAATTCCGATGGCTAAATCAAAGCTATCTATTTCAATAAAAGCGATGCTTTTTACACTTCGGCGTTCGACGGTTATTGCCAGTGTTGCTAAATAACTGTTGGTTTTACCATTTTTTACGCGACGCGGAAAACTGCGAAATAAATCGACTTCGGTTTTTTCTCCATAAGGAAATTCGATAGTTATTAATTTGCCGCCTAAATCGAGAGATAAAATAATTCTTGCATCGGCATCTTTGTGAACGACTCCGCGCAGATTTTGGATGTAATTGATATATTTGTTCCCTTGAACGACTTTTACAGGAATATAAAAGCCGGTAAAAACCGCTCCACTCAAAGCGTCCTTCTCGGTTTGTAAATTTACCGAAAACTTTTCAAAAAGTGTCGAGATAGTTGTATTATCTGACGTAGCCGTCATCGAAATGGAATCATCAGGCATTTTAATCGGTTTAAGTATTTCCCGATTTTCAAAATCAAAAGACATATTTTTTTCCTCCTAAATAATTTGAAAAAGCCAAAAAAACAAACATCCCACAGTAAATAGCCGCGCTAGCTACTCTTTTATTAAAAATTAATTTCTTTCGTAACATATTTATCTCCTTCATCTCAGCAAGCGGTTTCAGATATGTTGGTTGCCATAAAATCTCCATCAGAGATACCAAAATCGCAAGTTACACATAAAGACCCACTTGGTGGCGGACACTCTCTGATTTTGCTGATGTTTATTTGTCTTAGTTTGGTTTGAAGCGCGTCGTCGCAGTCATTGATTGAAAAATCAACATTCAAGCCGGCAAAATCTCCGCTACAAACCCGAATTTTGCCAAAGTCGCTATCTTTTCGCCAAAAGTAAATGTATCCTTTGTTGTTCATAGTTTCTCCTTATCTATTTGGTTTTATATTTCAAAATTACTCATTTATCGAGGATTCTTTTTGTTTGAATCTTCTACGAGTTTCATATATTGCTTATTCTGGTTAAGCGAATCCTGTGCTTTTTTATCAAGGGTTACTGAAACACCGTTCTCCGCTTCAGGCGGACAAGGTTTTTTGTTATCGTCGGTTGCTTGAGTGTTCTCAACTCCGGGGCAAGCCGGGCAAGCCGGTTTGTTAGCAGAGGCAAAATCTAAATAATCTCCACTTTTCAGCAATTCCAACATATCACCGATAGTTGGATACATCGTAGTTTGTCCAAATATCATACTTTGTTGAATAACGGCAGATTTACCCGATTTTCTAACAAACCAACCGAGTAAAGGAACGTGGCTCATTCCCGGAAGGTCTTTAATAAGCGGAATGCCGCCCCATTTGCGGGTTGCAATACCCAACTTGGAATTAGAATCAAAACGTGAGATTTCTCTTAGTTCCAGATTATTCAATTCGACTTCGGTATTTACTGTATGCCTTTCAATTTTTGGTAATTGGGGATTGGTAGTTCCTGCCGGTTCCGTTACTAAGTTTGCGGCAACATAGTCAAACTTGAAACGCAAAGTTTGTCCTGTAGGATCAAAGATTGGGGTTACTTTGAATTGGCTTTGCGTGGTCAAACCATAAATTTCAGTAACATCGTTTCGAGGCAAACCATTTAAGCTGCCAAATACTCCCAGTATGCCTCCAATTTGTCCGGCTTGAACAACTTGAGCAAGTTGTTGAGCTGATTGAAGAATGTTTGTTTCTTCGCCCAATGGTAATTGAGCCGAAGCTCGCGCATCAACTCGTGCCAAAAGACGATTGGTTGAAATAACCGAGGTGCGATTTAAAACTCCAACGCTAACTACTTTTTCGCGGACTAATATCTCACGTAGCCCAATAATTGTCGGTTGAACAAAATGCCTATCAATATCCTGATCAACGGCATCAATCAACTGTTTTAGCATCAAATCCGCTCTTGCAACCTGGGCGTTTGCAGTGCGAAGCAAATCTACTCCGCTAACTTCTCTTTTATATGGAATGCTAGTTATAGTTGATTTTTTTATTGCCTCTTGAGTTGTAATACCAAATTCCTGATATAGCCATCCAAGAATCGGAACAATTCTGTCAATCAAATTATCTTCTTCGGCAGACGTTGAGGGAAGCATTTTCGAAATACGTTTTTCTTGAGCTATCTTTAGTGCCTTAAGCAACTCTTCTAACTTTGCAATCACTCGAATACTATTTGATTTAATTATTGCATCAATAATTTCTTTTTGTTGCGAAGTATAATTATATTCTCCATTTTGACTAATATCTTTACTCATCGCTCTATTTACGGAGGCAAACCAACAATTATTTAATAGAGGAGAAGATGTGGGATCACACCCACTTGTAGGTGGGGTAAAACGGCTAGGTGGTAAACCAAGTTTTGTAAGTTCTCCATTCAAATCTTTTTCAAAATCTTTAAGAACTTTTTCTCGATTATCTTGTGATGCTAGACTCAATACAACCAAAGCCTCTCCTAATGTGGTAGTTCCTGCCGGGTCAGGCAACATCATTTCGGCAATCGGATTAGGATTCGCGGCACTTCCAAAGTCAAAACCTAACCGCAACAGGACAGATTTTTGATAGAAGTGCATTCTTGCCCAACGAATTCCACGGTCAGAAGTATCTGCACCAGCCATCGTTAATTTACCATTTGCAATTTCATTAACTTTTTTGTTTATAGAATCGCGTAGAAAAGAGAGTGAAGCGGCGATGCGGGAGCGGGAATTAGCCAATTCGTTTTCGATGATTGGTAAAACTCTAGCAAATTTCTTAGCTCCGTTGTAATCTGCTGTGCTATTTAATTCCAAAGTCCAAAGTGTCAAACGGGCTTGAGGTGCAGGACGGTCAAAAAGTGCAATTGCGGCTTTGGCTTTGTCCACATTTTCCTTTAACCCACGAATAAAAATCATTTTGCGGTTCCCGAAGGCAAACATAAAAACCTTTTTAAGCGGGTCGCGGGTTGTGCCGATAATCGGCGCAACATAAACCGCCTCGTTATCGCGGGCTTTGGCAAATGCTTCCGATTCGGTTTGAGCAAGGAGCAGAGTATTGGTCCTGGCGCGGCGAACCCGCTCTTGGGCTAATAACAAACGGTCTTCGGCAGCACTGATTTTTGAAGGCAAGCCAGTTTGCTCGTTTTTTAAGCGGTCACGATTCTCTTTATTGGCTTTATTATCTTTATCGAGGTCTTCTTTTCTCTGGGTTTCTCTGGTAACTCTTCCTGCGTCGGGATTTGTTCGGCTTGTTAGTTCCTTTAACTTGCGGTCGGCGATTGAGAACAAATCATTTGAGCTAAGATATTTTGCTTCGGCTACCCTTAATTCTTCACGAAGATTTTTAAGCCGTGTATTAAGATCACTTACTTCCGCTTGAGCATCGGGTAACAAAATATCGGCTTCGTTCAAATCGCGTCGTAATCTTTCAGATTGGTCTCGCAAACCTCCGACATCACGAATTTCATACATTGCCGGATTTAACGCCTTCATTAAATTCGGAATGTCGGTAAAATAATAAAGTGGTATAAATTCGGTCGTGAAATTAGTCATATCTCCCGCCGGAGCATCAAGCAGAAGAGCTTTGCGAGTACTTAGTCGAATTGCGGATTCGTCAATGTCTTGAGCTTTTTTTGAAATTGTTTCAATGGCAAAACCGGCATCGAAATTTTTTACAGCGTTCGAGATGCCAATCCATTCTTTGACTATTTGCTGAAGCGCATCAGCCAGATCATTTGCTTGTTGTGCTTTTGTTGCGGCATCAACCAATTTGTTTTCAGGTTTATCGAAAAAATCATTAAGAAATGTGTTAATCGAAGTAATTAAATCATTAGCTCTGTCATTAAGTGTCTTGAACCACCCGTCTAACTTGCCCGAAACGCCATTTATATCAGATGTTACAGAATCGCGGATTAGTTCAATAGGCTGATGTTTCATAGTAATTTGAGCATCAGTTAGCCCTAACATCGTGTCAGTGAGTGGTGCTAAAATATCCCAATCTTTACTCAGTCGCTCTTGTAAATTAATTACATCTGAAAAGTCGCCTAATTTACTTGGTAAGACACGAAGCAGTATTATTCCATCATCCATCGCGTTGATGTCTTTAAGCGGTTTAAGAATTGTTGAATTGTCCGTATAAATTGCCTTTACACAATCATAAATTCGCTCTAAATTCTTCTTAAAAGTGTCTTTGTAGTCATCAACTAATTTAATCTGCGAATCAAACTCTTTGATTTTTGCATCGAGTTTTTCTCTATTTTTAATATCTTGCTCATTGGTAGAATCGCTGGCTATTTTGCCTTTTATTTCTTCTAATTTGGCTTTAGTGCTAGTTAATTTTGGAGAAATATTTGTTAATTTCTCCTTGATTTTGAGTTGCTGAAACTCTTTGAGTGATTCGTTCAAGGCTTCAATGTTTCTTAAAGCCGCTTCATTCGCTTTTTGAATTGAAGTCAATTCCGCTATTTTATTAGATGCGGCATTTGTTTCTCGAAGCACGTCAGAAGACTCATCAAGCACTTGTTGAGCCTTTGCGATTTCCGTATCAACGGAATCCTCGAAATTGTTCAAATTTGAAGTGTTTCCAATCGTTAAATTTGAACAAAATAGAAAAGCAATAAGCAAGATAAATAGATTTCTGCTCAAAATATGAATGTAGCGTCGTTGCATAAATTCTCCAATTTAGTGATGCTGTAGAAACTGCGGGAACAGAGAAAATGCACAGAGTCGGCGCAGTTGTCAGCCGGTTTGGGTTATTGGTTATGGTTAAGACGAGTTAATGAATTAACCGCTATTATTTGTGATAACTTCCCTTGGATTGCTTGATATTGGCTTAGGAAAAGTCAGAGTTACGGTGAAAATGCACAGAGTAGCTCATCTCTAAGCCGAAAAAGTTAAGTGCCGAAGTTTATACGGTTGGTGCTTGTATAAACCGTTAAAAAATCAAATTTGTGTTGAACAAAATCAACGTACTCCTCTTTTTTGAAAAATGCAAGAGTTTTTTTACGAACATTGAAATTATTTTCAACGGTTGATTTTGGCATTTATTTTCCTCTTCACTTGTATATGAGAAAAATCGGCAAAATCTTACAAAGTTTTTCGAGTTTTTAGGATAATTATTTTTGCTGGTTGAAAAAAAAAGAGGCGGAACAAAATTGTCCGCCTCTTTGAAATTAGATTTACCAGCAGTTTATCTGTAAGAATTTGAACCGACCTTTGGTAAATTATAAACATCCGCCAAGGTGTTCAACTCATATCTGACTCGCGTCCAGATATTTTCCGTGTTCGCGTCCAACCGCCGATTTCTGACCGTTTTATCAATATCGGAAGCGATGTTTAAGCATTTGCGAACCTCGTCTTTGTTTTCAATCCAAGCGTCGCGGCGGTCAAATTCGCGGCTCAATTCGTCGGTTGCGCCTTCCAAATCTTTGGCACGACGGTTTAAATTGTCTTCCCGCTTTGTGCTGTTCAGATTGCTGCGGTCAAGCGATTTGTCAAACGCTTTGGTAAAATTATCAACCCGATCTTCGACGCGGTTGATAATAACTTTGACCTGCGCTTTGGTCAAACCTCTGCCGCGCGATTCGCGCCGTCGTTGCGCGTTGCTCACATCTGCCACTGACAAAATCATCAAAATAGCCGCTAAACTAACAAATAAACTAAATAAATTTTTCTTCATTTTTCCACTCCTTGTTCTTAATATTTCAAAAATTCCCTTGATAATGCACAAACAATTTTCGTGCTACTCATATAGTTTGACGCAAACGATAGCAAAAAAGTCGGAAGAAGTGGTAAATGGTGAATGGTAAATGGTGAATGGTAAGTGGTAAATCGTTAATCTTAAATAGCTGTTTGGGAAAGATAAATTCACCATTTACCACTTACCATTTACCACTTTTACGACATATCTAGCCACATCACGAGTCCGCGCCAATGGGCGAATTTTTCGTAGAATTTCTCAATTTCCTTATCATCGCAAATGGTTTCGCCATTACGTTTTTTGTAAAATTGCGCCCGCAAATACGAATCGAGCGCGAGTCCGTCGTAACGTCCGACGAGTTTCAAAAGATTTTCCGCCGCGTAATCGCCGACACCTTTGATTTGTTTTATCTCCTTTTTTAGTTCCTTCGTCGGCAAATCCGAATAAAGCCAACTTTCAGGATTTATTTTTCCGCTTGCAATGTTTTCGGCGAGTTCGGCAAAATACGCCGCCCGATAACCGGCGCGAATTTCGTTTTTGTAAAAATCGGCTGATTCACTTGCCATTTGCGCCGCCGTCGGAAACGCTTTTTTGCCGTCAATGGTCGGCATTCCGAGTTTTTCGACGAGATTTTTCGTCATATTCTTCGTCAACGCCCAAGAACAATTGGTCGTGCAGACAGTTTTCACCAAATCTTCAAAAACCGTCGGCGAACGAAGGAGTCTGCCGGCATTTGTTTCGGAAATCCACGCAAACTCCTTTTTTGTCAGTTTATAAAAATCGCTCAAATCATCGTCAAGCCGCAAAATATGGCGCACATCGCGCAAAATCTGTGTTTCATTTGTTGCGTCGTCCGAAATTGTGATTTCGAGTTTCCCTTCTGATTTGCGGATAGTTGCCGAAACGGTTTTATCCGAATTGCGGAAAACATAGCTCAAACGAAGGTTTTCCGCATCGAATTCAAACGACAAAAGTTGACACCAACCATGACTCAAAATCGTTTGTCTAAAGTCAAAAATTGGTGGTGTCTCAAGAAAAAGCGTTTTATTCTTTTGCATTCGATTCTCAAAGTTTGCTGGTTAAAAAGTTAATTTAGCTCATCTTTAACAGTAGCGATGATTTTGCTTAATTATTATCGGTAAATCTCTCTTTTCAGCGTTCACGCCAACTTGTTATCAATAATAACAAAAAAGCCCGCTCAAAATTGAACAGGCTTTTTCTTAAAATTTAATCCGGCAACTTCCTACTTTCCCACACCTGAAAGATGCAGTATCATGGGCTCTAGCAGGCTTAACTTCCGTGTTCGAGATGGGAACGGGTGTGACCCTGCCGATAAAATCACCGGAAAACTGATAAATATCAAAAGATAATGACGATTGAAATAATGATAAATTTAACAAATTGCAATCATAAAAATTTGCTTGCGGGCAAATTTTATGGTCAAGCCTTGGGACTATTAGTATTGGTCAACTAAATACATTACTGCACTTACATCTCCAACCTATCAACGTGGTAGTCTTCCACGAGTCTCACTGGCAGAATTAATCTTAGGTCTGGCTTCACGCTTAGATGCATTCAGCGTTTATCCATGCTCAACATAGCTACCGTGCGATACCGCTGGCGCGATAACACGTACACTAGAGGTCAATCCAACCCGGTCCTCTCGTACTAAGGTCAGATTCCTTCAATATTGCTACGCCCACACCAGATAGGGACCGAACTGTCTCGCGACGTTCTGAACCCAGCTCACGTACCATTTTAATCGGCGAACAGCCGAACCCTTGGGACCTTCTTCAGCCCCAGGATATGATGAGCC
>JANOXW010000296.1:0-8807 GCA_031418635.1 Acidobacteriota bacterium | reverse complement strand
AAGAAGTTGTCGGCGGCGGTTGGATTGAGAAGAACTAATAACTTAGAGAATGACTCTTCAATCACAAAAAATGTATAAAATGTTAAACAATTCTACTGAGCCAAAGAACAAAGAATTTTTTGATTTATTTGCACGAACCGTGGAAATGGGACTTGATATTATACGAACACTTGAAAGGCAGAATACTTTTATCGGTTCGCACTATGGATACACATCTGTAAGACTTGATATTAACGTATTACCCGGTTTTACCAATTCAGGTCTAAGAAATTATGGTGAACCATTTGGACTTAGTGATAATTCAACTGTTAATTGTAAATACAATCCCGTCTTTACGGAATTTATTGATTTTGTAAAAGGTCAAGAAACTATCCGAAAACATTTTGAGATACCATCAAATTTAAGATCACAATCGCAAGATGATGATAGTTTCATTTTTGACAATCTTATTTTACGATTGATTTCAACCACCGTAGATAGGTATTTACATAAATATCGAGATGGGGATTTTTCTTTGGAACGATTGAAACCTTGGTATAGAGAAATAGAAAGAGGAATTTTTGATGAAACTTTGTATGTAGATATTTTAGTTCCAATATTAATGCTAACCTTTGATTTCGATAGCATTTGGCTAAAGGATGATATAGCCATTTTCAAAATGAATAACGAAGCACAAGAAGCAAGGGCGTATTCACAAGATTTAGACCCTAAAGTTCATTGGGTAGTTGCAAATGCTACATCTCATGCCTTTATGTTCAAAGGATTTGAGTTGAAAAATAAAGGATATTGGAGAATGGAAGAGCAAATTATTAACTTATTAAAAGTGAATGACGAGCTAATTAACACTTCCCTTGCTTTGTTAAAAACTGCTACGAATTTCTCTACTGGTTATGCCCAGATATTGATTAATCCTGTTATGTGGGCATTTAAGTTTATGGCACATTTACCTTCATTTATTAGGAAATCAACAAGGGCTTACCCAATGTTTTTTGATGAAGGACAATGGCTAAAACCAATCCCTATTGTAAAAAAAAAGCAAGTAGAGGTCTTAAAAACTTTGTATGCTAATCACCAAACTCTTTCTAATAAAAGAATAAAACTTGCGTTAAAAAGACTTAATACTTGCCTTTTAAGAGATAATGAAGAAGATAGAATTTTGGATGTCGCAATAGGACTGGAAGCGTTGTTTGCAGATGACGAAAAACAGGAAATAACTCATAAATTGGCTTTGAGAGCTGGGGCTATCTCAAAACTAGATTCTGAAATTGCTTATAAGCCGAAAGAAGTCTTTACGGCTATCAAAAAAGTTTATTCATATCGGTCTGCAGTTGCTCATGGAAGCAAAGATTCTGAGAAAAAACGAGTATTTGAAATAAACGGCAATGAAATTATTGCGATTGAGTTTGCCATTGAATTGCTTCGCAAATCAATAATGATTTTATTAGAAAATCAGAAATACTTAGAGCCTTCCAAAATTGATGAGGATTTGCTGTTGAATTTACAATTGTCAAATGAAGCAAACACCTAGTCTAAAACTTGAAACGTATAAATGGGCGATTGAAATGCTTCGCATCGGAAATCGTGCTGTCCGAGAAGCGCAGAAAGAAAATCATCGGCTAGGTTTGCCGAATATCTATTCGCGCAATGGTAAAATCATTTACGAAATGCCCGACGGCGAAATTATCGTTAAAGAAACCAAGCAAAACGCACAAGGAATAAATAATGGCAAAAGAAAAAAAAAGATTGAGTAAAAACGCAAAAGCAGCGTTGAAGATTTTGGCGGATTCAAAACTTTTAGCGACTACAAGAGCAACGAACGATGCAAAAACAGAGCAAGAGTTCAAGCCCACTGACGTTGCGGTGAAGACAAGCGCACCTAACAAAGTAAGACCTGATAAAAAACGCGGGTAAAGTTTTCTACATCCTTGCAAATTTGCTTTTCTTGGTGTGCTTTGCGCCAATTTGAAAAGTATTGCAAAGGCTGTCTATTAAATTACTGATTCGCATCTAAAAGTGCAATCCGCAGTTACCTGTTAAATTGCGGGTTGCGCTTTTTATTCTCTCCGAACTCGTGATAAGATTTCCAATTACTTTCTATAAGGAAAAGTTGTCATTGGCGAATTGCAATTGATTGAGTTGTGCCAATCGTCAACTGTTAATTAAATGGATAAATTTTTGATTCGAGGCGGAAATCCGCTAAAAGGAAAGATTGAAATAAGTGGCGCGAAAAATTCCGCTTTGCCGTGCCTTGCGGCGACGCTTTTGTCTGCCGAAACCGTTACTTTGCATAATGTTCCATACGTCAAGGACTTGATTACACAACGGCGATTATTGGAAGATTTGGGCGCAACGGTGCTTACGCCTGAACTTCGTACGCACAAAGTTTCCGCCAAAAATGTCGAAATTTTTGAAGCACCTTACGAACTCGTTAAAACGATGCGAGCGAGTGTTTTGGCGTTAGGTCCGTTGTTGGCAAGATTCGGGCAAGCGAAAGTTTCGCTTCCTGGCGGTTGCGCGATTGGAACTCGTCCGATTGACCTTCATTTGCGGGCGTTTGAACAACTCGGTGTAGCAGTTTCGCTCGAATCGGGCGATGTCGTGGCGCGTGCGCCGAAGGGAAGATTGATTGGCGCGGAAGTTTCATTTGAGAAAGTTACCGTTACGGGAACGGAAAACGTAATGATGGCGGCGGTTTTGGCAAAAGGCAAAACGAAAATCTACAATGCCGCCCGCGAACCCGAAATCGAAGATTTAGCCGAACTTTTAAATAAAATGGGCGCAAGAATAAAAGGCGCGGGAACGGATATAATCGAGATTGAAGGCGTTGAGGGTTTGAGTGGCGCGGAACATACGATAATTCCTGACCGCATCGAAACCGGAACTTTTATTGTCGCGGCGGCGATTACCGGCGGCGAACTCGAAATTAAAAGTTGCAATCCGCGACATTTGACCTCCGTCATCGAAAAACTTCGCGCTGTTGGCGTAGAAATCGCCGAACTCAATCAAAGCACATTGCTGGTTAAATGCTGCGCCAAAGGTTTAATTTCAAAAGACGTTACAACCGAACCGCATCCGCTGTTTCCAACCGATATGCAGGCGCAATATATGGCTCTGATGACGCAAGCCGAAGGCGCATCAACTGTTGTCGAAACGATTTTTGAAAACCGTTTTATGCACGCTTCGGAACTTATCAGAATGGGCGCGGATATTCAGATTTCAGGAAATACGGCGATTGTGCGCGGCAAAACCCAATTGATGGGCGCAAAAATTATCGCTTCGGATTTACGCGCTTCGGCTTCGCTTGTTTTGGCGGCGTTGTGTGCTTCGGGCGAAACGCTGATTGACCGCGTTTATCACATTGACCGTGGCTATGAAACAATCGTCAAAAAACTGCGCTCAGTCGGCGCGAATATCGAACGTATCACTGACAATTTGACAATGACTGCTGAATGATTAAAAGTAAAATTTTGTTCGGGAATTGTCCAAATTTATTTCGTGTGATTTAATAATAACTTCGGTATGAGTCAAGCGAACTGTCTATTTTGCAAAATCATTGTGGGCGATATTCCGTCGTCAAAAGTTTATGAAGATGATGTCTGCATCGCTTTTAACGACATTAGCCCGCAAGCCCCGACGCACGTTTTGATTGTGCCGCGGGAACATTTCGACTCACTTGATACAGCCGAAGAAAAGCATAAAGAAACGCTTGGACATTTGCTTTTGACGGCGGCGGAATTTGCGCGTCAACAAGGTTTTGCCGACGACGGTTATCGCACCGTTATCAATACAAACGCCGACGGTGGACAGACGGTTTTTCATCTGCACGTTCATTTGCTTGGCGGACGACCTTTTATCTTTCCCCCGGGATAAATTCAAAAAAATTATAGTTATGAAAAAGATTTTTATTACTTTATTTCTGGGTTTAGTTACGTTTTTTTTCGTCAATTGCCGAACTTCTGAAACTACAAATGGCAACGAAAATACAGCTGCTAATGCGACACCGATAGCAAACGAAAATCAAAATGTTGCTAAAAAAGAAGATGTTCCCGTGCCGACTTTTGAAGACGCGGATACGGCTTTGGCAGAAGGCAACAAATATCTCGAAGCAATCGAAACGGAAAAAGCGATTGATGCGCTCAAGCAAGCCGTTAAACTCAATCCCGACTTAGCCGAAGCCTATTTTCAACTCGGCATCGCATATTCGCTGCGTGAAAAAGAAGAAGAAAATTTGCAAATCGTGCCGGAAGAAACGCCGACTGCGACTAAAAAAGGCAAAAAAGACGAACCCGTGTTAAGTAAATCGGAAAAGGCGTTTGAAAGTGCGGCAAAGGCTTACGAAAAAATCCTCAAAAAAGATCCGAAAGATGCCGTTGCGCAGTTTAATCTTGGACGCTCCTTTAACAAACTCAACAAAGACAAAGAAGCTGAAAAAGCCTTGCGCGAAGCCGTTAAATTAAGTCCCGAAGACAGCGAATATCAAACCGAACTCGGCGCGATTTTGATAAAACTCGCGCAATATGAAGATGCTGTGCGCGTGTTGAAAAAAGCCATCGAACTCGACGAAAACAATTCACACGCGCTGGACTTGATGGAAAAAGCCGAAGCGGGTAAAAAACGGATTGATTTTGCCAATAAAGACAATCCAAAATCGGATAAATCGCAACCCTTAGAAAAATCACAACCTAAAGAAAAACCGAAATCTAAAGATACATTGGAATCAGAAGAATCACCGAAACCAAAAGAATCACCGAAACCGAAAGCGGGAAACAGTAACAAGTAGGCTGTTTTAAGCCCACGCTTCAGCGTGGACTTAAAACCATTGCATCTAAAACACACACTTCAAAGTTTATCTGTGTCAACTTGACATAAACCTCAAAAGAATCAACGATAAAAAATGATGAAAATAGAACTCGAAGCCTCGCAAAATCTTTCGCTAGAGCGAAAAATCAAAATGCACGAAGCTCGTGAAGCGATTATTGATCGCTTGGCGCGTGATTTGCCGACTAACATTGACCTCGAACGGTTTTTGCGCGTCGTTGTATCGGAAATTGGAAAGATGATTCAGGCTGACCGTTGCGACCTTTTGCAACTGACGGCGGACAGCGAACTTCGCATCAGCCACGAATGGCGTAAGGATGACACAATTCCGCCGAGTTTAGGCACAACGATTCCAATTGATGCCAAACGACTTGCTGAAACTTTCGATATTTCCAAGCCGATTCGTATCAACGATACATCGAAAGCGAAAGATGCGACGCTTCGATTTTTTACCAAAGCACTCGAAACACGCTCACTTTTGATTATACCGATTACCTTGAGTGGAAAAGTTCTCGGATTACTCGGACTTCACGACACAAATGCGCCGCGTGAATGGCTTGACGAAGAGGTTACTTTTCTCGAATCAATCGCGCAACAACTCGCTATCGGCTATCAATATACGAGTCTTTACGTCGCGCAAGAACAGGAAACACGGCGCACTAACGCGCTTTTGGAAATTGCCAACACGCTCAATTCTCATTCGGATTTTAAGATTGTTTCTGCCAAAGTTTTAGAACAAGCAATCGGACTTGTCGGCGCAGATTACGGCGCACTCGGCGTGCTTGACCAAACGGGCAAAAAAATCTCGCTCGCCTCGTTCAAATACGCGCCAAATGTCGAACCGAATGCGGTTCTGCAAATGATCGAAGAACATAACCAATCGCTCGACATCGAACCGTTTCCCGCCTTGAGCGATATTATGCGCGAAGGAAAAACGATGCGCTTGGTTGATACGCAATTGCCGTTTGCGATTCGGCTGATTTTTAATTCCCAATTTGGCGGTAAAGCCGCGTTGATTACGCCCGTGCGCGTCGGCGGACAAGCCTTCGGATTGCTCGGATTTGTATGGAGCGAAGAGCGCGTCAAACCTTTTGAAGATCACGATGTAGCTTTGGTTGAGGGAATTTCCGACCAAATCGGCACAGCCCTCGAACGCGACCAACTGAGCGCGGAAGTGATGCGTTTAAAGTCTGAACTTCATCAAAAACACAGCGAAATTATCGGACAAGCCGCGACCATTCGCCGTTCCATCGAACTTGCCTTTAACGTTGCCGACACAAATACAACCGTTTTAATTCAAGGCGAATCGGGAACGGGAAAAGAATTACTGGCAAATCTTATTCATTACAATTCGGGGCGCGAAGACAAATCGTATATCAAACTAAATTGCGGCGCAATTCCCGAAACCTTGCTCGAATCGGAGCTTTTCGGACACGAAAAAGGCGCGTTCACCGATGCACGTTCACAACGGCAAGGACGTTTTGAAGAAGCCAGCGGCGGCACACTTTTTCTGGATGAAATTGCCGAAATGCCGTTATCGGCGCAGGTCAAATTGCTTCGAGTTTTGCAAGACGGCGAATTTACACGAGTCGGCGGAAACGAAGTCATCAAAACCGATGTGCGTGTCATTGCCGCGACCAATGTTGATTTGGAAAAAGCCATCGAAACTGGAACTTTTCGCAAAGATTTATTTTATCGCTTGTCGGTTTTCCCGATAACTCTGCCGCCGCTTCGTGAGCGTCCCGAAGATATTCATTTGCTCGTGTTTCATTTTCTCGAACTTTACAAAGAAAAAACCGGACGATTTGTTTCGGGAATTTCTAAAGAAGCCTTGCTTGCGTTGGTCAATCACCAATGGCTTGGAAATGTCCGCGAACTCGAAAACGCGATTGAACGCGCTGTTATTATCGCTTCGGGCAGACAAATCGAACTCAGCGATTTGCCCGAAGCGATTAGCAAACACGCCTTCGTCGCCGTTGCCCAAGCGCGACAGGAACGCGCCCAAGCCGCCAGCGAAGGACGCGCCGTAAGTCTGGAAATCGAATTTCCGGCAACGATGGAAGAAATCGAAAAAAACGCCATCGAACTCGCGCTAGATTATACGGCGGGCGACAAATCACGCGCTTCACGGCTTTTAAATATAGGAAGAAAAACGCTTTATCGCAAATTAGAGCAATACCAATCAGAGTAAAATGGATATTATTGTCGGCACGGCGGGACATATTGACCACGGCAAAACCGCGCTTGTTAAAGCATTAACGGGCGTTGATGCCGACCGATTTCCCGAAGAAAAATTGCGCGGAATTACGATTGACATTGGTTTTGCTGAACTCAAGTTGGACGAATTAAGCATTGGTTTTGTTGATGTGCCGGGACACGAAAAATTTGTCAAAAATATGTTGGCGGGCGCAAGCGGAATTGATCTTGTTTTGCTGATTATTGCGGCAGACGAAGGCGTAATGCCGCAGACTCGTGAACATTTTGAAATCTGTCGTTTGCTTGAAATCAAGACGGGTTTGGTTGTGTTGACCAAAAAAGATTTGGTTGATGAAGAGTTTCTCGAATTAGTTAAATTAGACGCGCAGGAATTAGTTGAAAATTCATTTTTGGAAAACGCGCCCATCGTCGAATTGAGCGCGAAAACGGGCGAAGGCATCGAAGAATTTAAAAAGGTTTTGCGTGAAACTGCCGCCAAAATTCCGCATCGAAAAAACGAAACGATAGCGCGTTTGCCGATTGATCGTTCGTTTTCTGTTAAAGGTTTCGGTGCAGTTGTAACGGGAACTTTGGTTTCGGGTGAAATCAAAGAATCGGACGAATTAGAGATTTTGCCGATGAGAAAGAAGGTGCGTGTGCGCGGGTTGCAAACGCACGGCAAAGCGGTTAAAGCAACACACGCGGGACAACGCACGGCGATAAATCTTGGGGGAATTGACCACGCGGAAATAATGCGCGGAATGGTTTTAAGCGTGCCGAATGGGTTGCGCCCAACACAAATTTTTGATGCGGAAATCGAGGTTTTGAAAGACGCAAAACGCGCTCTGAAATCGCGCCAAAGAGTCCGCGTGAATATCGGCACAATCGAAGCCTTAGCGCGTGTGCAAGTTTTGAATAACGAAGGCGAAATAACGCAAGGTGAGAAAGATTTCGTGCAGTTGAGGCTTGAAATTCCGATTGTGGCAATTCCGAATGAGCGATTTATTTTGCGCTCATATTCGCCGCAAATCACGATTGCCGGCGGAAAAATTCTTGATGCGTCGGCAATAAAACATCGGCGCAAAGACATTGAAAATATCCGAAAATATCTGCAAAACTTAATTGAAGCCGAAAATGATAAGGCAAAACAAGTAAAACTTTTTCTCGAAACCGCCAACGAACACGGCTTGACCTTTTCGGATTTAAGGTCGCGGACAGGTTGGCGCGATGAGATTTTGAAAAAAGCGATTGCCGAAAACGTCGTGCAAATAGCGATTATCGAAGCGGAAAATTTTTATATAGCGCGAACACCATTTGATAATTTAGCGGTAAAAACATTGACGGAAATTGAAAATTATCACAAACGTGAACCGCTTGCCAAAGGAATTTTGCGAGAAACTTTGCGCGAGAAAATCTTTGCGCGGCTTGCGCCCGATATTTTCAAAACGACGCTTTCTACAATTGAAAAAGAAGGCAAAATCGTCGCGGAAAAAGATATTGTCAGACTCGCCGCGCACAGTCTTGAACTTTCCGCCGAAGAAAAACTTCTGCACGAAAGATTGGCGAAAATTTACAAAACCGCCAATTTGGAAGTTCCAAAATTAGACGATGCTTGTTTAGGAGCGATAAAAAATACAAAATTAACCAAAGAACACGCCCGCAAAATTTTCCAGCTTTTGCTGAATTCAAGCGAAATTGTCAAAGTTACCGAAGAGTTTTATTTTGGACGCGAGGCGATTGATAATTTGGTTAAAGAGTTGAAAAAATTTGCCGACCAAACATCTGACCGCCTG
>JANOXW010000295.1:0-2407 GCA_031418635.1 Acidobacteriota bacterium | reverse complement strand
TTGTGGGAGCGGTTTGCCAGGCGAGTCTATTCAAGAAGTTGGCACGGATTGTGGAATAGGCTGAAACTCAAGATGTTAGATTACAAATTGTGTTTTGCAAAGGTAATTTCTTACACTTAATTTCTACTCAGGACTCAGGTTAACCTAGTAGAGCAATTTTTAAGTTTTCTAGTGCTTTAGTTGTTTATTAGATGTATGAAGAAACTAGACTTTGGACGAAAACCGTCCTAGCTCGCTCTATTTTCTGAGCGAGTTTTCTTTTCTCATATCTTATTTTTCAGTCATTCTCATTCTTGTTGCCGAAGTGGCTTCCTAATTTCCACTTCCGGCTGCCATTTTCTGATGACTTCATATTGTTTTCTGCTCTCTTGCTTCGCGCCTTTCTTGCGCCCTAACCCTTTTTTGCACTTTTTCGGCTCGAACGCCCTTTGCTCAAAAGTCAAAATAAGTTGTTCCAACCCTTTTCTGGTTTGCGATGCCGTCCACCGTCCGCCTTTTTCTTCCTTCGGCTCACCGTATTTTTGCCATTTCTCACAAACATTTTCCACTTCCATCGAACTCGCCCATAACAGCCACATCGCCTCCTGCACCACCACATTCCAATTATCCAAATGCTCCACTGACGGTGTTTGATAATCTTCCAAAAACAAATTCTGTTTCATAAAGCGGTTTGTCACTTCTAAATCAAACCGATGATAGTACTCCTCCACACACTCCGCTAATCTGATTTCTTCCCGACTTTGCCCGACGATTGCCAAAAACATATCGTGCTTAAAAATGCGCCCGCCAGTTTCTTTTTCAAACACCCGTATCCCGACCACATCAAATTCTACCGCCTTCATCGAATTGCCACCCTTGGTTCTCATTTTCATCCGCTTCCACCGCTTCAACTCAATTCGCAACTCCTTTCCTCGCTTGGTTATTCGATTTATTTCCGCTTCTTCATCTGCTTCTTTGTCATACATCGAACTCTGTGCAACTGCATACTTCTTCTCTTTTTTCCGATATGTCTTCACTCCCGTCTGTTCGATTAAATAGTATTTCGCTCCATATATTTGCGGTGCGCCATTCGTTGCTCGCGCCTCGCTCTGATAGATTTTATTGCCGTGTCGCAACCGAATCACATTCACCAAATTCTCAATGTCATTGACCTCACTAATATATTTCGCCACTCCATAACTGCTGTCCGCCGCATTGATATTCAATGCTTCGGCAAACTCTCCACACTCGCAAATTGCCCTGATTTGCTGCGCCGCCACCTCACTTTCATCTTCGTTCGCTCTCACCCGCTGCACCTCAAACGGCAATGACCAACCGCTCGCAAAATCGGCGATGTTCACCAATGACAACGGATAACCGATGCCGACCGGTTTGTTCCCGAAAATCACATTATTCGCCTTGTGCCGATACTGCCGATTCCGCAAACACGGCGAATGCTGACGGAAAATGTTGACCACATCAGTTTGAAAATGATTCACCACACGAGGCGGAAAATACTTTAACCACTGCTCTTTGAACAGTTTTTGAACTCTTTTCAACTCCCATTCATTCTTTGCCAAATGGGAAATAGCCGCCGTAATTGAAGAATACTGCTGATGAAACACCGGACTTTTCGACAACGCGACGACACTTTTCGCTGTCTGACAACTCGCCAAAGCCATTACTAGATTAGCAACCGTTTGGCGATACGGAATGTTTAAGGTTAAAATATCGTGGCAGAATTGCTCGGCAAAATTTTTTTATTCACAATATAAACTTTAACCCTTGGGATTCTGCTTTTCAAAGAACCCTTTTCGTCCAAAGTCTAAATCCATAAGAAAGTATAAAAAAAGCGGATTAAAGTTTTTACTTTAACCCACTCCGATGTATTCGTCCTTGATCAAGGACTTGTACAAGATATTTCTTGACCATAGCTGTCGGTCATTTCAGGTTTGCGATTAAGTTCAGCGCGCGTTTCTTCTAATGGATACAAGTCACCGACTGATCCCTTAATCTTCGATTGGTACATCTCTCGGTGTGAACCTGCCATTATTTCGTCTTTTAAATAGTATGCTTTACCGCCAATAACGAAAATTGTTTTGTAACTAGCATTAGGCTCTTGTAAGAGCTTGTAAACTTTATCTCCGCATAAACCGGTTTCGTTTTTGGCTTTTTCAATTTTCTCTATCATACGAAGGTTCGCTTCGTATTCCGCTTGCCCTGTTTCCAATATGTGATTTCTAAGTATTGAAACGAAAAACATTAACATACTGATAACAAATAAACTTGGTAACAAATAAAACAACTTTCTTTTCATATTTTTTCTCCTTCTGATTTTTGTAGTTTTTTACCACTCACCAAAACAAATTGTTAGTAAGTGGTATTCCACTGCAAAATGAAAATTTTGGCTAAGTTGTTGATTTAATTC
>JANOXW010000294.1:0-4655 GCA_031418635.1 Acidobacteriota bacterium | reverse complement strand
GCCGTTCGGCAAATCAACCGCGTGGACGTTTTTCAACGAAAAGCGCGAAAACAACGCTAAACCGTGAATCGAAACCGTATTTTCGCCTTCCGCAAATTTTTCAACACCGCTTCCTTTTTGCAAAGCAATATAAACGGGTGCAAAAGCATAATTTAATTTTAACTCTTTCGCCAATTCCTGCGCGACAAAACGATTTTTGCTCCGCGCCATTCCGTAATCCAATTCGGTCAGCAAATATAAATCTTTGTCTTTTAATCGCGCGTGATTTTTCAGCGCGTCAACAATTCCTTCATAAATATTTCCGCGCTCAATGTTCCAAGCAACTGTGGAAACGGATTTGGAATTTGGAATTTGGAATTTGGAATTTTCATCGGAAAAATTTTCCTGTACGACAGCATTTAAAATGCGTTCGACTTCGGGTTTGATTTTTTGATAAACGACGGATTTTTCCGTTTCTTCGATTGATTCAAATTTCAGGAGTTCGGGGAAATACTGATTTAAATCGTGGTCTAAAATTTTTGGTGATTGCATTCGTGAAATCTTTTATAAATTGCCTAAAAATCCAAAAATAGGACTGCCTTCAATCTCGCCAACTAGCATAGCTTCGGGTTCTTCTTCGCCCTCGATCCAAAACTCCAATAAACTTTCTTTGTCTATGTGATAACAGTATTTTTCGGCTAGATATTGCAAATCATTGCTCGTTTCCAGCGTAATCCAACCGTAGTATCGGCTAAGATAGCAAAATCTTTGTGCTTCATATTCATCATTCTCGTTTTTTTCAAATCTCAACTTATCATTATAAGATTGTGTAAGCCGAAACAATTTGTCATCGAGCATATCCCACAAATCTCTGTCTAAATGCGCCGTATAAATTAAAAGCGCGTCTTTTTCGCGGTCAATAATGTAGTCTTTCACGGTTTCGTGCCGTTTCATTACCGCATTCAAGATTGAAAATTCCTCGTCAGTTATCGAACTTTTTAGCACCTTACGAAGCACAACCCGCGCATCGTAAGGAAATTCGTGAAACTCAAAATCTTGCGGTAATTCTTCTAATAACTCGTCAGCTTTGAATTTACTTTTATCTTTAACAATGTAATATCTTTTGCCACCTTTTTTGGTAATGGCAACTTTTAGATAATGTAAATCACCCTTTCGATTTTCGTAAAAAATTGGCATCAATCTCAATCGTCGTATCTTTCTTTAACGGGCGCAACGGCGAGAAAATCCTGCGAAATTCTTTCGGTGTAAATTTCCAATAATTCGCTGATTCGTTCGCTTTTCGGTGAATGGAAAATGAGTCCGACGTGCTTCGGCTTGCTGACACGATAGACGATTTCTTCATCCGTGTAATGCGAAGTGTCGGGCTGTTCTTCTTTTGCCAAAGCCAGCGCGATGCCTGCGTAATCTTTGCGAGTTTTTGGTAATTTGTATGGATTTTCAGGCGTTGCAATAGTTAATTTTGCCCATTCGCGCCAGAGGCTAAAACCGCAAGCCTGCTCCAAAACATTGGCAATATACGCGCCGCCGACGCGACAGGCAACTTCTAAAAGATAAAATTCGCCCGTTTCTGCCGACTGCAAAAACTCGGCGTGTGAAACTCCGCGACTATTTTCAAAACCTTTCAGAAGTTTTTGGTTTAGTTTCTCTAATTCCTTGCGTTCTTTCGATTTGTAAGAAACAATCGAGGTCGTAAAAACACCGCCTTGATGTGAAACTTTGAGTGGCGTAACGCCGTATTCGCTCACGCCGCAAGCCAAAACTTTGCTATTTTCGACAACCGAATCAACGTGAAAAACCTTGCCTTCGATAAACCGTTCGATAAGAAATTGCGACGGATGATCGCGCCAAGTGTTTCGCGCATCGAGTTCGCCCAAAATCTCCCAAACCTGCTCCTTCGTTTCGCATTTTCTAATGCCGAAAGCCGAAACTTCCGTGCGCGGTTTGATAATCCACGGCGCGGGAACTTTGTCTAAATAAGCATTTATCTCATCAGGATTATGCGCGCCAACAAATTCGGGACAAGGCATACCGATTTCACAAGCGAGATTTCGCATCCGCAATTTGTCGCGGAAACGTAAAGAGTGCGAGTTGCTCATACCTTCGATTTGCAGATGCTCACGTGCTTTAGCGGCGGTTAAAACGTCAAATTCGTCAATCCCGACAATGCGATAAATCGGATGCAAACCCGCAAGATTAACGACAGCGCGAATATAATCTTCCGTTGTTGCCCCGTCGGAAACAGTTTTGACTTCGCTCAAACTCGTCCAAGACCAAGGCGAATCAAGCAATCTTTCGCGCGTTACCAGCGTAACGTGCCAACCTGCGTCGTGGCATTCCTCAAAAAATTCGTTGCCTTTGAATTCACTGGCAATGCAAACTATGTAATTCTTCATATTCCAGATTCCAGATTCCAAATTCCAGATTCCAGACTCTTCTTCCAATTTGGAATTTGGAATTTGAAATCTGGAATTTTGCTTTGTGCTAAAAGAATGGCACAATTTAATTGTAAAAACAACAAATCTGTAAGTTTTTGCCTCTAATAAATCGTAACTTACAAATTTGGCAGATTGGAGATTGAAGTAAAATATGGACATAAACATCGCGGAATTGGTCAGTCATTTAATAATTTTTATGGTCGTTTTGCTGTTGGCAATTTCGGCGCACGAAGCCGGACACGCCTGGATGTCGTATAAATTCGGCGACGATACGGCGTTTATGTTGGGGCGCGTAACGCTCAATCCGATTGCCCATACTGATCCGATAGGAACGCTTTTGATTCCGATGGTTGGCTTTATTTTCGGCGCAGTCGGCGGCGGATTAGCTTCGATTCCTTTAATTGGTTGGGGCAAACCAACGCCCGTTAATCCGCGTAAATGGACAAACTATAAGCTGGCAAACGTCATGGTTTCCATCGCTGGAATCGGTGCGAATCTCATTCTTGCCGTTATCGGTTTTGTAATTTTCAAATCTTTGCTCGGTTACGGTGTTATCAACGCTGAAAATGTGGATAGTGGTTTTATCAAACCAATAACGATTTTTCTGCAAAATTTGATTTTTCTCAATGTTTCGTTGGCAGTCTTTAATCTTTTGCCGTTTCCGCCGCTTGACGGCAGCAAAGTTCTCGGCACATTTTTGCCCGAAAGCGCACAGCCCATTTTGGCGATGCTCGAACAATACGGTTTTTTAATTTTGATGGCTTTACTTTATATGGGCGTTATCAGTTTTATTATGCGTCCCGTTTTTCAATTAGTCAGCTATCTACTATTCACACCATTTTTTTAATCTATGAAAAAACGCATCTTTAGCGGCGCACAGCCGACGGGCAATCTGCACATCGGCAACTATCTCGGCGCATTGAAAAATTGGGTTGCTTTGCAGGATGAATACGAAAGTTTTTACTGCATTGTAAATCTTCACGCGATAACTCTGCCGCAAAAGCCTGAGATTTTGAAGCAAAAAACTCTCGATTTAGCACGGATTTATCTCGCTTCGGGTGTTAATCCCGAAATCTCGACGATTTTTATTCAATCGGACGTTTCCGAACACGCCGAACTCACTTGGATTCTAAATTGTGTTTCAAGAATGGGCGAATTAGAGCGAATGACACAGTTCAAGGACAAAGCCCGAAAATCGATTCAGCGTGGCGAAGTTGACCCAATTTTGTCATCACTTATTGAGTTTTATAACAAACAACAAGTTGAATCAGGAATTACGCCTGATTGGGACATTGATCCTACTAACCTTGAAGCGGTAGATAAGAAAGTAGGCAAAATAGAAGTTCGAATACCCGAAATTTACGACTTAATGCGAAAAGCAAATGAAGAAGTTGAACGTGAAAACATTCAACGTGCCAGCGTCGGACTGTTTACTTATCCGGTCTTGATGGCGGCGGATATTTTACTGTATCAAACCGATCTCGTTCCCGTCGGTCAAGACCAAAAGCAACATCTCGAACTGACACGCGATATTGCGGAACGATTTAACCGCGATTTCGGCGAAACCTTTGTCGTTCCCGAACCTTTTATTCCGCCTGTTGGCGCAAACATTTTATCGCTTCAAGACCCGACGAAAAAGATGTCGAAATCGGACGCAGACGTGAACGGTTCGATACTTTTACTCGACGATGCCGATACGATTGTTAAGAAATTCAAAAAATCCGTAACTGATTCAGGAACGGAAATAAAATTTGACGAGTCGCGTCCCGCAATCAACAATTTGTTGACGATTTATCAATTGATGACCGGCAAAACGCCCGAACAATGCGAAGCAAATTTCGACGGCAAAGGCTACGGACATTTTAAAACCGAACTCGCTGAAGCCGTCATCGAATTTCTCAAGCCGTTTCAGGCAAAAGCAAAATCTTACACAGACGCGGAGTTAAACGAAATCCTCAAAAATGGTGCGGAAAAAGCGCGAACGATTGCGCGTGAAACTTTGCAAGATGTTTACGCGAAAATGGGTATTGTCGGCGTGGCAAATTAATCTTTCAAATTTATTTGGAAAAAAGATGAAAAGTGATATAGGCGAGATTACAACAAAATCGTAAAACCTTCCTGCTGAAAATGATGATCGTGCGTGAGAATTTCCGTAATATTTAGTGTCCGACAGACGTTCATTGAGATGCAATCGGTCAAACTGTAACCTTTGTCGAGACG
>JANOXW010000293.1:0-4615 GCA_031418635.1 Acidobacteriota bacterium | reverse complement strand
CTGCGGCGCATAAACGTCCAGTTGTAAATCTTGCCCGCCGACGTTTGCAAAAGTGCGCGTCGTAAAATCCTGACTTGAAATCGCGTCGTTTGTTAATCCGCTAAAATATTCGCCAAACGAAAGCGCGACGTTTTGTTCCCGTGCAAGTTGTTTCACACTAAAAAACGGGTAAAGCGAGATAAGCAATGTTGCCACTGCGAAAATTAACGATAAAATCCAAAGTTTCCCGGCGTGTTTGAAAATCGAAACGCCAACGCCGGCAATGATAAAAACGGCAACTAAGCCCAGCCACAAACTCCATTCACTCGCCGCCACCGAAAACAGCCAGATATTATAAGCTGGCGCAGGCACGATTATCCAAATTGCCGCCAAAAATACGCTAACACTCAAAATTAACAAACCTTTATTTAGCATTTATAATAAGCTGAGCGAATAAACGGATTTTGTCCAGCATCGAAACCAGCCGACCAAAGTCCGAAGGAGAAAATTATGGAAGAAAATATCACCATCGTGTTTCACGGATTTTTGAATTTGACCAATCTTGAGAAGTTAAAACTGACGGAAGAGATAAATAATTATTTCGATTCCAACAACCGCGAACCGATTAGAGCCGAAAATGAAGCGAAATTTCAAAGTATTGATTTGCAATCGGCAAACCAAATCTGTCAGTGTTGTGGAAAATAAAGCGCAGGTTTGAACGGCATCACGTCAGGCAAGATATTGTCCCAGCACGTCTTCGAGTTTGTTGAAATCGAGAGGTTTGTTGATCAAATCATCGCATCCGGCTTCAATGGCGCGGCGATAATAAGAGTTTCCGTAAGCGGTTACGGCGATGATGGGAATTTTGCCGCAGCCGTCGAACTTTCTGATTGTCTGCGTGGCGGTCAAACCGTCCATATTCGGCAAAGACAAATCCATCAAAATCAAATCGGGAGCTGTTTTTTTCACGCTCTCAACGGCTTCCACGCCGTCTGCCGCTTCGATGACTTGGTAGCCGAAGTTCTGAAGCAAAAACTTCATCATCGTCCGAATATCCGGCATATCTTCAACAACCAAAACAATTTTAGACATAGCCAATCCTTGTAGAAAAAAACAGTTTCATTTATAGAATACAAAAAAAAATGACAAAATTACAATCCCTTGGGACTCAAATCGTTCATTTTGATAAAACGAGGATTCACCCGTTATCTGCAATAAACATAAAAATTCCGCTGACACTTCTACTGCACAATGATCGCCTTATTTTTTCTTGCCGATGATGTTTTTTTAAAAGAAGCGATAGTTTTGCGGTTGGCGGCGACATTTCGGATTTCAACATTTCTTCAAAGGTGCGGTTGTTTTGTTGAGCTTACCCGTTTATTATTTGATTTTAGCTATAAATAATAAATCTATTTAGCAAAAGAATTTAATCGTTCCTTATAGGTTTAATTCCCCGTAGCTCTGCTACGGAAATAAGGAAAAATAAAAATTCCGATTCAATACCTCGCGGCTCTGCCGCGCGGAAAATTTATTTCATCAAATCGAATTATGTCAGAAAAAAAATCATCGTGGCTCAAACCGTCGCTTGATTGGCTTTTAATATTTGTGCCGATCTCGATTGCGCTACGTTTTATTCCCGCATTTGAAAACCCGACGGCACTCTTTATTTGTTCATGTTTGGCGATTATTCCACTCGCTGGTTGGATGGGCAAGGCAACCGAACATCTGGCGGATCATCTCGGACAAGGAATAGGTGGTTTGCTAAACGCAACATTTGGTAATGCGGCGGAATTAATCATTGCGCTATTTGCGTTGTCCAAAGGATTGGAAGGCGTGGTCAAAGCATCAATTACGGGTTCTATCATCGGCAATATGCTGCTTGTTTTGGGAATTTCGCTAATCGCCGGCGGTGCGAAATACAAAACTCAAACTTTCGACCGAACCGCTGCCAGCACGTCGGCAACTGCATTGACCTTGGGAGCTATCGCGCTTTTGATTCCTACGGTTTTTCATCTCGTGGCGACGAATGTTCCGGTTGCTCAGGGCGGCTGGACACCGCAAAAAGAACAAAACCTGAGTCTTGCTATCGCCGTCGTTTTAATCGTAACTTACGCTTTTACGCTCTACTTTTCGCTCGTTACGCACAAAGAGTTTTTTGTCGGCGAAGCACTGCAAGGCGCGGCGCAAGAAGTCGGACACGAGGAAGAGGCATCAGGCGATCATTGGACGAAAGGAAAATCTATCTTGGTTTTATTTGTGGCGACGGGTTTTGTAGCGTTGATTTCCGAATTTCTCGTTGGCGCAGTCGAAGCGGCGCGAGGTGCGCTCGGTTTCACGGAAGTCTTTGTCGGTGTGATTGTCGTCGCCATTATCGGCAACGCGGCAGAACATTCGTCGGCAGTCTTGATGGCGATACGCAATAAAATGGATTTGAGTTTGGGAATTGCCCTCGGTTCTAGTTTGCAAATCGCTCTCTTTGTCGCGCCCGTTCTCCTGTTTGCGTCGTATTTATTTGGCAAACCGATGAACTTGGAATTTACTATTCCCGAAGTCGTCGCGGTGTTCGGTTCGATTCTGATTGTTCAGCAAATCTGTTCGGACGGTGAAAGTAATTGGATCGAAGGTTTGCAACTACTTTCGGTTTATGCAATTTTAGGAATTTTGTTTTACTTTTTGCCCGACACACATCACGCGGCAACTGAAACTTTGGGCGGAGCAACGCCCGCACATTAAAAGTTGAAAAGGGTAGAAGTGAAAATGTGAAAAAGTTGGTTGATTAGTATGAACAAAACTTTTACCCTTTTACCCTTTTTCACTTTTACCCTTTATTATGGCTTGGATAAAAACAATTCCGTTTGAAGAAGCGGACGAAAAACTACAGAAAATCTTAATGCAAACGCGGATAAATTATCCGCCGGAATACGAGATGCCTGCGCCCAAAGCAAGCACGACAAATGAATCAATCGTGGATTCGCACACGCTGATTCCCGATGCGCTGTTTCACGCTTTTGCAACCTTCAGCGCGTTGATGTCGCCCGATTTGCCGCTTGAAAGAAGACAGCACGAAATGATCGCAACGATGGTTTCCGTTACCAACGATTGCTTTTACTGAGTGGAATCTCACGCAGAGTTTCTGCGTCGCATAACTTTAGATGACGGTTTAATTGAGGCTTTGCGCCACGATTATAAATCCGCGCCAATCACGGAAGCCGAGCGCGTGATGTGCGATTATGTCGTGCAATTGACAAAAGACGCGGTGAAAATCACGCCGAAATATCACGAAAATCTTCGCGCCGTCGGTTTTGATGATCAAGCGATTTTGCAGATTACGCTGATTGCTTCGTGGTTTAATTACATCAATCGCGTGGCTGATGCGTTGGGTGTTGGGCGCGATTAAATTATTCTTTATCAGTTATTCTTTATTGATGAAAACAGATTTAATTATTTACAATTCACAACTCGTAATCTGTGCATCAAACGGCAAAGCGAAAAAAGTTGCTCAAGCGCAACCTCGTTGCCTTTGCTCCAATCAATAAGTAATTCAGGTATCTGATGCGAAGCGTCATTCATCATTTGTTCCGGTTGGGACTTTTTGCTATACGGATTATAAATCAAAAATCGAGAATATAAAAATTTTTTTCTGCTCAATGTCCCTTTTGCTTTCCAAATCTCGTTTACTTATAGTAGGGAAGTAAATCAAACTGCTCCCAAAGAAATTTTATCGGAAAGAGAGGAAAAATATATGAAAAGAATGATGCTGAATTTAGCGGGAATTATGTTATTGGTTGGATTTATGAGCTTGGCGGCGGTTTCAGCCGAAGCCAAAAATCTGGCGAGTTATGGTTCAAACAACGTAATTGAAACCAATGTTTTGCCAACTCCGGTCAAGCAGGATTTTGATTTGGTCAACAAAACAGGCTGGTTAATTGTCGAGCTTTATGTCTCGGCGAACAACGATGATAAATGGGGCAATGATATTCTCGGAGTTGACACGCTTTCAAACGGCGAGACCGCCACTATCACTTTCGACCCGGGAAAAGGAGTTACTTATTGGGATTTGAAGATTGATGACGCAGACGGAAACTCTCACGAATTGCGTAAAGTCAATTTGAAAAAGATTAAAACCATCGAACTTTATTCCAAAGACGGAGAAGTTACCTCAATCTTTAAGTAAGTTTGATTATTGACCAAAATTAAGAAAGATGGAAAGAGTTTTCTCTTTCCATTTTTTGCTTTAAAGTGAGGGAATGTCTAAAATCTCAACAGATTACAATGAAAGCAGATTTAATTATTCACAATGCACAACTTATAACTTGCGCTTCTGGCGGCAAAGCCAAAAAAGGAACGCAAATGCAAGATATTGGCTTAGACGAAAATGGCGCAGTTGCGATTTCTGATGGAAAAATTGTCGGTGTCGGCAACTCTGCCGATATTTTGCGCGAATTTTCAAGCGAAAATACGATTGATGCAAACGGAAAAGTGGTTTCACCTTCGTTTGTCGAATGTCATACGCACATCGTTTTTGCGGGAAATCGCCTGAACGAATTTGAACTCAAAATCAAAGGCGCGGATTATCTCGAAATCCTGCAATCGGGCGGCGGAATTCTTTCGACCGTTCGCCAGACGCGCGAAGCAA
>JANOXW010000292.1:0-7513 GCA_031418635.1 Acidobacteriota bacterium | reverse complement strand
GCCGTCCATTTAAAGAGCGACATCTTGAAAAACTAATGCCGCGACCGGCGGCGATTTTTATTGCTTATCTGTTTGTTTTTTCAATCTTGGGTTTGGCAAATGCGAGTCTTGCGCCGAAAGTCATCGAACAATCAAAAGAATTTGCCGCAAGTTTGCCTGAATACGCCACTTCTATTCAAAAGCGTTTTAGCGAAATCGGCACACGCTATAAATATCAAATTCCACAGCAGATACAGGACGAAATTACGGGGAAAATATCTGCGATAGTTGGCGATTTAGGAACATACATCACGAGTTTCGTTTTTGGAAGTTTGCTAGTCAATATTGTTTTATATTTGCCGTGGCTGATTTTAGTTCCGATTCTGGCGTTTTTCCTACTCAAAGACGTAAATCTGTTTCGACTTGCCTTGTTGCGCGTATTTCCGTCAGGACGTTGGCGCGGACGTGCCGAAGCGGTTTTGAGCGATGTCAACAAAACGCTTGCCGCTTACACCCGCGCCCAACTTATTTCGTGTTTCATCATCGGGTTAATTTGCACCATCGGTTTTTATATCGTCGGCTTGCAATACGCGCTTTTGTTCGGCATTTTAGCGGGCGTGTTGGAGTTTATTCCACTGATTGGACCGCTAACAATGGCAGTCATCGCCATTACTGTCGCGGCATTTTCCGATAACCCATGGAAAGCGTTGTATGTAGCAATATTTTTGATTGTGTTACGGATTTTGCAAGACTATGTTTTTTACCCGCGTATCGTCCGCGAAAGCATTCATCTGCATCCATTAGCGATTATTTTATCCGTGCTGGCAGGCGAACAAATTGGTGGAATTCCGGGCGTTTTTCTCTCGATTCCGCTAGTCGCGCTTTTGACCGTTCTCTATAAACATACTTTGGAACACAGCGGAAGCACCGGCATTTTTGCCGGTTGGCTTGAACCGAAAGCAGAGGAAAGTGAAAAAGGTTAAAAGGTGAAAAAGGTAAGGTTGAATTCAGGCAACCACCTTTTTCAATTTAGAGAAACTCCATAATCCGCCCGTGTTTGATAAATGAACCTGCCATATCGGTCAATGTGTGGCTTGCCGCGCCCAGCCAAAGTCCGATAAAAAGCGCAAGGAAAGCATTTTCATCGAGATTTTGACGGACAAACTCGCCGATTAAAGTCCAAGTTTTTGTAAAGTCAACCAAACTCGGCATCGTTCCGCCCGAATATGCGGCAATAAAGTAAAAAATAACAAAACTCAAAAGCGTCATAACGCCCACAAAATAAACAACACGCAAAACCGTCCCGAAAATCAAACCGTGCGACCAACGCGAACGATGTTTGAAAAATACTTTATACGGATACCACAGAAACCGAAAAATGCTCCAACGATTATATTGTTTGGACTGCGTGTCCAAATCGGGACCAAACATCAAACCGCCGAAAAGAAACGCAACCGTAACGATTGTTGCAATCGGCAAACTTTTTGTCGCTATCCAACTCGCCGCAAAAGTCGGCGCGGCTAAAAAAAATGTAACTGCATCGTGTGTTTTTCCGCTTGGCATAAGTTTTAGCGAACTCCAAATTCCCAAATTTCAGGACGGTTGAATTTTTTTGGAATGAGAAAGAAACTGACTTCATCATTCGCAATTAAAGGGAGTATAACCGAAGTTTAGTCAATCGGCGAAGACTGCTATTTTGAATTAGCGCAGAGTTGATTAGTGTATCTTTGGAACGGCTTTGTCATTAAGAAACCTGTGCCTGACGAAAAACGAAACCGATAAACCAACGCTCAGACAACAAAACTATTGCAAACATTGATTTTGTATGCTAAATTGAACTTACTGTTTTAGTTAAAGCAGTTCTACAAGGCATTTTCTAATGCAAGCTACCCCCAATCTAAATACATAATTTTTCAAAGCGACATATATGTTTGATGTAATCGAAACTGAGAATACCCTTCTCTTAATTGATGAAAACCCTGCAACGACGGCATTTTTAAGCAAGTTGTTAAAATCGGACTATGAATGTGCTGAAGCAGGTTCATTGGATGCGGCAATGGCGAAACTGCGGCTAAAAGATTATACAGTTATTCTATGCAGTATAAATTTCGGGTTTGATTTGATTTCGCGGATTCAGACAATTTCACCCCTTTCGGTGATAATTTTAGTGGGCGAAAATGTCGCGGCGGATGTCGCCATCAGAGCTTTTCGCGCCGGTGTTTTTGATATTTTGCAAACTCCGCTTGAGTTTGCAGAGATTGAAACGGCTGTGGCGCGGGCGGTTGAACATCACGAAGTCAAATGTTTGCGTGAGCGTTATCAATTTCATTTAGAAAGTTTGGTGTCCGAAAGAGCAACCGAAGTTGACAAAGCTCTCGAAGAGATTGAAAACTCTTATCGCACAACGCTCAAAGCATTGGTGCAAGCCCTTGAAACGCGCGATTTTGAAACGCACGGGCATTCAGAACGAGTCGTTACATTCAGTTTGCGGTTGGGACACGAAGTCGGGCTTGATAAAGATGCTCTGCGTCATTTGGAACTCGGCGCACTTTTGCACGACATCGGAAAAATTGGCGTTCCCGATGCGATTTTGCGAAAACCAGCCAAACTCAACGAAGAAGAATGGGTAAAGATGAAACTGCATCCATTGCACGGACAGCAAATATTGCGAAACATTCCATTTTTAGAAGGCGCGGCGCAGATTGTCGCGCAACATCACGAACAATGGGACGGAAGCGGTTATCCTTACGGCATACGCGGTGAAGATATTGACATCGGCGCACGAATTTTCTCCGTAGTTGACGCTTTTGACGCGATGACCAGCGACCGGGTTTATCGTCAAGGTCGCCCGTATAAAGATGCGGTTGAAGAATTGGAAAGATGCGCCGGAACACAATTTGATGCGCTCATGGTCGAAGCCTTCAAACGCATTCCGCCCGAAGATTGGGATGTTTTGCGAATACGTTCACTCAAAGACAAACAGGAAGTTTTCTCATTTCAAGCCGTCGTCGCCGAATTAGTCTATTCACGCCAACAATTCGAGATGATTCATTAACTTCCGGCATAGTTGAGATTTCACTTATCAGATAAAAACAGTCTAATTATGTATCAATTCAATACTAAAAAGGTCGAACGCGATACTTTTTACATCGAACGCGATACTTTTTACATCGAACGCGACTCTAAAAACATCGGCTTCGACTCTTTTAGAACCGTCGCCGAATCTTTTCTAATCGCGTGCGACTATATTTGAATCATCGCCGACTCTATTTCAATCGCGTTCGATTCTTTTTGAACCGTATGCGACTCTTTTAGTGTCAACGGCGATTCTATTTCAATCGCCGCCGACCTTTTTAATATCGCCTTCGATTAAAAAACAATCGCTCACTATCTTTTGGGAACGGCGAGTCATTTCTCCGCAAATCCCAAAAATCGTTTAAGATAAGTTATGAAGTCTGGATCATTTTTGACCTGCATATTTTGCAAACGTATCTCTTTTATGCAGTTATTTTCTTGTTTTGACACGAAAACTAAATCGGCATTTTGCCACGCCCCTTTTAAGCGTTAAACTTTTATTGTTATTATTTACAAGGAGAATTTATTATGGCATTAGTGATGTTCACAAAACCGGGCTGTCCGTATTGCGACAAAGCCCGTGATTATTATAACGAAAACAAGATCAAATTTACCGAATACGACGCGCAGAACAGTCCGCAGCGGAAAAAGGAAATGTTAGATTATGCGGGCGGCGATTTGACCGTGCCGTGCATTGTCGAAAACGGCGAATATATTCAATCGGGTTGGGGCGATCCGCCGCGTGGTTGAACGGTTACACCTGATTAGTCGGCAGTTTGCCGACAACCTACATTTTGGATTTGCGATTTTGGATTTTGGATTTTTAAGAATAATATATTTACAGGCTTTACCGAAAAAAGTTTTCGTTTTATGATTGCAAGATAATTATTCGACAATCTAAAATCCGAAATCTAAAATTCAAAATCCTTTTATGGTTGGCTCCAACATTAACCAGTATAAAATTTTAGAAAAAATCGGCGCAGGCGGACAAGGCACGGTTTATAAAGCGCAAGACACGAAACTCGACCGCACGGTAGTTATCAAAGTTTTGCCGCCGGAGTTGACTGCCAAAACCGCTAATTTTCGTCGCTTTGAACGTGAAGCACAGCTCTGTTCGCAACTCGACCACCCGAACATTTGCACGATTTTTGATTTCCACGAAGACAATGGCGTTTTTTATATTGCGATGCAATATGTAACGGGCAAAAATGTCCGCCAACTCGTCGCGGGTCGCCCGCTTGATTTGAAAAGCGCATTGAGCATCGCTATTCAAGTTTGCGACGCGCTTGCTTACACGCATTCACGCGGCATTATTCACCGCGACATCAAAGCGGGAAATATAATGGTGTCGGACAACGGACAGGCGAAAATTCTCGATTTCGGCTTGGCAAAACTTCTGCAAGACGAGCCTTCCGAACATATCAAAGGCTTAGACCGTGCAGAACTTACCGAACTCGGAATTCCCTACGGCACAGCGACTTACGCCGCGCCCGAACAAGCCAAAGGCGAAAGAACCGACCATCGCGCCGACATTTTTTCAACCGGCGTTTTGCTTTATGAAATGTTGACCGGAATTTGGGCTTTTCAAGGCAAAACCGTCCACGACGTGCGCCACCAAGTTCTTTATGGAACGCCAAAACCGCTTGCCGAACTGCGAAACGAACCGTTTCCGCCGCGTCTTCAGGAAATTATTGACAAAGCCTTAGCCAAAGCACCGATTGACCGTTATCAAAAAATTTCGCGGATGCGCGACGATTTACGCGCTGTTTTGCAGGAGATTACAGGTATGCCGACTATGCAAGGTGATAGTTTTACGCCGCGCCATTTGGAAGAAAATCCGGTCAAACGCGCTTGGAATTGGATAACCGGCAAATCCGGCACCGATACTTCGATGCAAGGCACGCCTTCGGTTTCGCTAACGCCGACCTATTCGCCGGAAACGACGCTGACCGCTACCGGACAAGAAAAAAAGAGCGTGGCGATCTTGCCGTTTAAGAATTTGAGTCAAGACCCGGCATCGAATTTTTACGAATTCGCATTAGCTGATGCGGTGATTACTGAGTTAGCGCAACTTCGTTCGCTTGTCGTGCGTCCGAGTTCGGTCATTGCCAAATATCAAGGCAATGAAGTTGACCCGCGCGAAGTCGGCAGGGAATTGCGCGTTCACGCCGTTTTATCGGCGAGTTTTCTGCGCTCCGGCGACAAATTGCGCGTTACGGCACAACTGCTCAATATCTTAACCGGCGACATTTTATGGAGTGATCGGGTGGACGCGCAAGGCGATGATATTTTCGCGCTTCAAGACACGATTGCCCAACGCATTTTAGAAGGTTTGCGACTCGAACTTTCTGACAATGAGCAAGAAAAACTCGGTCGCCGTGCGACTGAAAATCCGCAGGCGTATGAAGAATTTCTGCGCGGGCGCGACAATTTCGGCAGATTTATTTTTCGCACGGTTGCCAATGAAGATTGCGAAGCGGCAATCGCCAATTTCAAACGTGCCATCGAACTCGATCCGCAATTTGCATTGGCTTATAGCGGTTTAGGCGCGTGTTACGCCAATCGTGTGCTAAAAGGAATGGGCAATGCCGAAGATTATACTTATGCCGAAGCCGCTTTTAGCAAAGCCTTTATTTATGACCCGGACGTTGTAGAGGCGCGGGTTTTGATGGTTTTAATCTATCTTTCGCGTGGCGAAAAGAAAAAAGCGCGGGCGGAAATAAATGTTCTGCGAGAGCAATTTCCCAACGATGCGTCGCTTTATTTTGTCAAAGGCATAATGGACAGACTTGACGGCGATTATGACGCGGCTTTGAAAACATTTCAAAAATTGGCGCGGCTCGACCCGGCGGCGCGGACGGTGGCTTCTTATAATCGCGCCCGCATCTTTCTTTATCGCGGTTTGTATGACGAAGGAATACGCGAACTCGACAAAGGCGCAGCGGTTGAGCCGAATCATCCGATGATTAGAATTTTTCGTTCCGTCATCCTTTTTTATCGCGGCGATAAAGACGAAGCGATAAAATTAATGGAAGATGTGTTGCAGGAAAATAAAGGAATGGACGGAATGCGCTCGCTTTACGCCATTTATCTAGCAAACATCGGCAGACACGACGAAGCGCGGGCGCAGTTGACAGAAAAAGCGCGTAATTTGGCAAAAGCCGACCACGATATGGCATATTGGATGACTTCCGCCAACGCCCAACTCGGCGAACTCGACGAAGCATTTTATTGGATGGAACGCGCTATTAAACTCGGCAACGAAAACAAACCATGGTATGAGAATGATAAGATGCTCGCGCCGTTGCGCGAAGATGCGCGGTTTGCCGAACTCATCAAAAAAATCGAACATTAAAACCTTACAGAAATGGAAGAAGCCCGCGCCTAGAGCAAAGGCGCAGAAACTGACAAATTAAAATCTGTTTTCTGAGGTAAAAACGACTAATTATGGCTTACGCAAGTCTTCCTATTCGGCGTTCTTTTGGCGAAACTATGCGGCGCGGCGCGTGGGGGTTGCCATCTTTGTTGACTTTTTTAGGTTTGAGCGCGTTTGTCGTTTATTCGACTTGGGCGGCATTTCAGGGTGCAAATTATCACTTTGGCAATTATCTCTCACCTTTTTATTCGCCGGAAATCTTCGGCGATTCGCCACACGCTTTGTTTGGCACGAAACCTTCGTGGATTCCAGATTGGTTGCCATTTTCGCCTGCGCTTTTGATTCTTTGGGCGCCCGGCGGATTTCGTTTTACCTGTTATTATTATCGCGGTGCATATTACAAAGCGTTTTGGGCTGACCCGATTTCGTGTGCCGTTGGTGAACCGCGTGGTGATAATTATCGCGGTGAGAGAAAATTTCCACTGATTCTGCAAAATATTCATCGTTATTTTCTTTATTTCGCATTGTTTTTTCTGTTGTTTTTGGCGTATGACGCAATTCAATCATTTCGTTTTGCCGACGGTTTTCACGTCAATCTCGGCTCGATGATTTTAACGGCAAACGTCTTTTTTCTCGGCGGTTATACATTTAGCTGTCATTCTCTGCGCCATCTAATCGGCGGCAGATGCGATGAATTATCGAGCAAACCGCTTCAATGCGCCGCTTATAACGCTTGCAGTTCGCTCAATAAAAGACACATGCTTTTCGCGTGGTGCAGTCTGTTCGTCGTCGGCTTTTCCGATGTTTATGTGCGAATGCTTTCAATGGGAATTTGGCACGATTGGAGAATTTTTTGAGGGATGAGGGATGAGGGATGAGAGATGAGAGGTGAAATTTAAATCATCTCTTATTCATCCTTCATCCCTCATCCCTCATCCCTTATTTATGACTGAATATCAAACTTTTGAACACGATGTTCTCGTAATCGGCGCGGGCGGCGCGGGGCTTCGGGCAGCGATTGAAGCGGCAACTACCGGCGTTTCGGTCGGGCTTGTTTGCAAATCTCTGCTTGGCAAAGCGAAT
>JANOXW010000291.1:0-6127 GCA_031418635.1 Acidobacteriota bacterium | reverse complement strand
TTGTGGGAGCGGTTTGCCAGGCGAGTCTATTCAAGAAGTTGGCACGGATTGTGGAATAGGCTGAAACTCAAGATGTTAGATTACAAATTGTGTTTTGCAAAGGTAATTTCTTACACTTAATTTCTACTCAGGACTCAGGTTTAATCAAACAAATTGATTTGCTTTGTAAATTGATTGTTCGCGCCGTTGACGTTGCCGAAAAGGAACTCAAAGCCAAAGACGGCAAGGCTTGGGATAAAAGCGAAGTTTTCAAACTCAAGAAGGATTTGCGAACTGACGCGAAAGACGACGATGAGGCGCAGATTAGAAAGCAAATCATCGAACAGTTAAGAGTCTGTTTAAATTTTTCAAATAATAATAAAATCTTCGGTTTTTGTCGCTCACAGCGACCGACATTTCCTTATTTAACAGCCAATAACGAACAGTTAACAGCGAATAACGGTCAACTTCGTGCTTAACTATTGGCTATTCACTATTAACTATGCGCTGTTAAGTTGAAGAAATACTAAAATCTTCGCTGACAAAATCGTGAAAATTAAAATTTAAACAGACTCTAAAACTCGCCATTTATTTTCACAAACAAGCCGCGTGGCTGCAAACTCGTTTTCCCGACGCGCGGCTTGCCGATGTCGAAGGCTTGGTGAAGCTCGTTGATTTGAAGGACATCATCGCTAACGATTGGAGTCTTACGCCCGGTCGTTATGTTGGCGTGGCGGCGATTGAAGAAGATGACGAATTTGATTTTGAAGAAACAATGCAGGGGCTTCATCTCGAACTCACCGACCTGAACACCGAAGCCGTAAATTTAGCCGAAACGATTCAGACAAACTTTGTTGAGTTAGGAATTTAAGAATGAGTTGGGAAAAGATAGATTTCAAGAATTTTATAACGCTTCAACGTGGAAATGATTTAACACGCGAACAAATGCAAGGCGGCGAATTTCCTGTTGTCGGCTCAAATTCCGTTATTGGTTATCACATGAAGTTTTTACAAAATCCGCCCGGAATTGTTACAGGACGTTCAGGAACACTTGGCGAAGTGCAATTTATAAATGTTCCATTTTGGGCGCATAACACTTCACTTTGGGTTAAAGATTTCAAAGGAAATGAACCGAAATTCGTCTATTACAAATTGAAAACTCTTGACCTTGCGACGTTCAACGGCGGCGGCGCAGTTCCGACATTAAACAGAAATAATCTTGATAATATCAGCGTAAAAGTTCCGCCGATTGAAACACAAAAAAGAATCGCAGAAATACTTTCGGCTTACGATGATTTGATCGAGAACAATTTGAAGCGGATTCGCCTTTTGGAAGAATCGGCGCGTCTTTTGTATCGTGAATGGTTTGTCCGCCTCAAGTTTCCCAACCACGAATACACGCCGCTGATTGACGGCTTGCCGGAAGGTTAGGAAAGAAAAACTCTGGCTGATTTGTGCGAATCAATAAATTACGGCTTCACCGCAAGCGCACAACACGACGGCGAAGGCGCAAAGCTTTTGAGAAGTACAGATATTGTGCCTTCTTCGATAGATTGTGCGAGTGTTCCATTCTGTGAAATTTCAGACGAAAAGAAAGAACAGTTTTTATTAAAAGAAGGTGATATTGTCGTTGCGCGAACCGGCGCGACTGTCGGTTACGCGAAACGAATTCACAAACGACATCCTGAATCTGTCTTTGTGTCCTATCTTGTGCGCTTACGTTTGAAAGAGAAATCTGAAAATGTTTTAGCTGGCGTTTTTGTTGAATCTGACAAATATAAAAATTACATTCAATCTCAAATCAACGGCGCGGCTCAACCAAACGCCAACGCAAAAGTTCTTTCCGGCGCACGTTTGCTTGTTCCAACAAAAAACATTCAAGAACAGTTTCGTGAAATCGTCGAACCGATGTTCGATCAAAAGGAAATACTTCTGCAACAAAATCAAAAACTCAAACAAGCCAGAGATTTATTATTGCCGCGTTTGATGAGCGGTGAAATCACGGTTTGACATTATATTGTAAAATTTAGATATGAGTGGTGAACAGCAAATATTCGAGAAGAAATCTCTCAAAAAAATCATCGGCAAAACTGCCGATTTTAATGAGATTGCTCAAGAATGCGTCGGAATGGCAAATGCCAGAGGCGGACATATCTTTATCGGGATTGAAGATAAAGACAACTTGCCACCAGTTTCTCAAAAGATTGACGATTCTTTGCTTGAAACACTTCTCAAACGCATTCCGCAGATTACGCACAATGTAATTATTGCTCCGAATAAGATTACTGCGAATAATGGCGGCGAATATATTGATTTAGAAGTTTTCCCAACACAAAATTTTGCTTGTATGTCTGATGGACGATATTTTCTCCGCGTCAGCGATGAAAACAATCCGCTGATGCCGGATGAGTTAAGCCGTTTGATGAGCGACAAAGCCGCGTTTGCTTGGGAAATACAGACATCTCAAAAAGTTCCGCATAATCGGCGCGATGAGGCGAAAGTAAGACATTTTTTAGAAATGATTCGCGCTTCCGACCGTGTAAGTGATTTCGTTAAATCAAAAAGGATGAAGAGATTTTAGAACATTATCTTTTGGTTAAGGGCGAATTTCTGACGAATCTCGGCGTTTTATGGATCGGCAGGCGTGAAGATCGCGTAACTTTGAATTACGCTCTGCAAATTCAGTTTATTAAATACGACGAAAAAGGAAACAAGGTAAATAATATTACTTGGGACGACAATTATCGAAATCCGTTTGAATTGATCGAAGCGGTTTGGAATGAAGTTCCCGATTGGAAAGAATATTTTGAAGTTCCTGATGGAATGTTCCGGCAGAAAGTGCCGCATTATCCCGAAAGAGTTATTCGTGAATTGTTGGCAAATGCTCTCGTTCATCGCCCTTACACCCAACGCGGCGATATTTTTATCAATCTGCATCCTGATCGTTTAGAATTTCACAATCCAGGCTTATTTCCGCTCGGTGTTACCGAAAAAAATATTCTTCACACATCTGTTGCCCGAAATGAACACCTCGCTCAAATTTTCCGCGCCTTGAAACTGATGGAAAAAGAAGGAAGCGGCTACGATATGATGTATGATGAACTGCTTTCTATCGGCAAACCAACCCCCAAACCTTCACAAGGCGATGATCGCGTAATGGTTATCGTTCAAAAAAGAATAATCAAACCTGAAATCATAAACTTTATGTCGGAAGCCGACAAAACATTTCAGCTTACTCAAAGAGAAAGAATCACGCTCGGTCTAATCGCGCAAAATGAATCTATAACGGCAATTGATTTAACTAAAGCCTTAGAACTCAAAAACGCCGACGAATTAAAACACTGGATCGGAAGCCTTTTCGAGCGCGGAATAATCAAGAAGAAAGGTAGAATACGGGCAACCGAATACTATGTTGACCGAAATCTTCTGCGAACTCTTGATTTCAAAGGAAAAACAACTCTGAAAACTATTGCCGGACATCGGCTTCGTGAACTGATTCTTAAAGATTTGGAAATTTACAGGTCATCACAGTTAAGTGAAATAAACGAAAGAATAGGTTTAGAGATTAACGCTAAATCTGTTTATAGAGAATTGAAAAATCTTATCGAAGAAGGAAAAGTTAAAACTATCGGCGAAAACCGATGGAGAAGATATTCTTTTGTGGAATAAATAGGTTTGTCTAACTATATTAGACAAATTAGAGATAATAGACAGAGTTTGTCCAATAGAGTTTGTCCAATAGAAAGACATATTCTTGCTATACATTGTAAATACAACATTTACATCTCGGACAAAATCTTTCTAATACTAACAATTTGTTAATACATTGTCCGATATGGCTAATTATTACAGTGAAGATCATCACGTTCAAAAAACAACTGCTGAATATATGCAGGATTCTCTCAAATGGGATACTCTTTTTGCTTTTGATGAGAAACTCGGCACAGACGGCACACTTGAACGCAAGCATCAAAAGAAATCATTCTGACAAAGTTTTTGCGTCCGGCATTGGAAAGATTAAATCCTAATCTGCCAAGTGCCGCTTATGATGAGGCTATTCAAAAAATCACCGAATACAGCATCTCAAAGGACTTCCAACAAATAAACCGCGAAAAATACGATTTGCTCCGTAATGGTGTTTTAGAGTCTGTTTAAATTTAGAAGGTGAAAATTGAAAAACGAGCATCCGGTTCGCTAAACTTGGTTTTAGACTAATAAAATTCAAGGAGTTAGCGAATCAAATGTGTTATGACACAAATTTAACCGATGCCCGATGGGAAATTATAGCAGAATTTATTGAAGATGGAAGAAAGCGGAAATACAGTTTGCGAACCGTCATTGATGCGCTGTTGTATGTGGTCAAAACCGGCTGTCAATGGCGGTATTTGCCCAAGGATTTTCCGAAATAGCAACTGGTTTATTATTATTTTCGGAAAGCGTGAAACCACCGGGTTGATCGAAATCCTTCACGACACTTTGCGCGAACGAGTGCGTGTCAAAAAAGGCAAAGAGGCTCGTGCCGAGTTTAGGATTAGTGGATTCGCAATCGGTCAAAACAGCTTCTCTAACTGAAGAAAAAGGGATTGACGGGAACAAAAAGGTGAATGGCAGAAAGCGATTTATTGTGACTGACACGCTTGGTTTAATGATGGGCATTTTAATTGTGGCAGCAAATGTCGGAGAACGAGCCGTAGCCGAAAAGTTATTCAGTCAAGTTCAAAGAAAATATCCGCGATTGCAGAAGGTGTTGGCAGATCAAGGTTTTGATGGGGAAAAATATGTCAGTCGGATCGAACTTTTATTTAGCTTCGTGTTTGAAATAGTCAACAAAGTATTGGGAGTGGGCGGCTTTCAAGTGCAGCCGAAAAGATGGATTGTCGAAAGAACTTTCGGCTGGTTAATTTGGAATCGGCGATTAGTTAAAGACTATGAAGAAAACACGGAAGTCTCAAAGGCTTTTATCCAACTGGCGATGATAAGGATTATGCTCAAACAACTAGCTTCTTGAAAATTTAAGCAGACTCTTAGTTCTAAAAAAAAGAATAAGTAAATTTTCTTTTAATGGTTCAGATAAAAAAAGGTATCCAAACGGCAAATGAACTTTTTTGGAAAAATTTTCTAACTATTTAACAGTAGGTTTTTTTGTGCCATTAATCCATTCCTCAATATTTGGAAATTTGGAAGTAAATTCAGACAATTCATATCCAGCGCGAGTTATCGCCCAAGTAAGGATATTTGCACTAATATTTACTTCTGCTCTCATTGTTTTGAGTTTGTGATTTCTACTATCTCACCTTTATATTTTAGGTTATAAGTAATAAGTTTTCCAATTTTGAAAGGCTTAAAAGGAATTATTTACGAATCAATTTCCGCATAATTATATCAACTAAAACCCTAATAACCAACATAAATTATCGGAAATCAATTTTTAATGGTTAGTAATCCGAATTTTTGCTAAAATAAGACAATAAAGATATGCAACTTTCATTTGATACAAATTTAAACAAAATCGCCGAAAAGGTTGAAGCTAATGAGCGTTTGACCTTTGATGAAGGCGTGGAATTATATAACACCGGCGATTTGAATGCGCTTGGGAAACTGGCGGATTCGGTGCGTCGGAAAAAGCACGGGCGGACGACTTATTACAACGTCAACCGGCATTTTAATCATACAAATATCTGCGTCGCGGACTGCAAGTTTTGCGGGTTTTATCGGCGTGCGCGGCAGGATGACGCTTATACGCATTCGATTGACGAAGGCATTGAGATTGCGCGAAATGCGGTCAAAGAAGGTGCGACGGAACTGCATATTGTCGGCGGTTTGAACTCGAAATTGCCGTTTGAGTATTACACCGATTTGTTTTCGTCCTTGAAGCGCGAATTTCCCGCGTTACATTTGAAGGCGTTGACGATGGTTGAACTCGATTTTATGGCGCGGTTTTACAAAATGTCGGACGAAGAAGTGATCGAAAAATTGAAAGTGGCGGGAATGGATTCGTGTCCGGGCGGCGGTGCAGAAATCTTTCACGAACGCGTGCGGAGCCAAATCTGTTCGCACAAAACCGATGGTCAGCGCTGGCTCGATTTGGCCGGCAAAGTCCATCACGCGGGCATTAAGACCAACGCGACAATGCTCTACGGTCACATCG
>JANOXW010000290.1:0-14018 GCA_031418635.1 Acidobacteriota bacterium | reverse complement strand
GGATTTTGGACACCGAAAAGTTTGCAAAAACGTCTGGAAGAATTCAAAGCGGCAAATTTCAAAAACTTTATCCTCGCCGCGTGGCAAGAGTTACGCGGAAGCCGTGATGAACCGCTATGGATTAGCGAAAATGTCGTCTTTTTCAAATCAAAACTCGAACCGCGTCTATTGGTGGAAACGGCGGAAAAGCTATTGTTTCATCAATAAATTTGGCAAAATACGCAACTCAGGAAAATTTCATAAATTTCGCGCAAGTTGTCATAATTTGACTTTCTTGACTACACTCTAAAGTATGACAATGCCTCTGGTAGCAATTATCGGTCGTCCGAATGTTGGAAAATCTACGCTTTTTAATCGTTTGACAGGTTCGCGCAAATCAATCGTCGGCGATGAGCCGGGAATTACGCGCGATCGGATTTATGGCGAAGTTGATTGGAAGGCGAAAACCTTTGCACTGATTGACACGGGCGGAATTGTGCCGGACGACGAGGCGATAATTCCCGCGAACATTTTTAAGCAAGCCGGACACGCGATTGACCAATCGCAAGCGATAATTTGGGTAGTTGATTCACGCGCCGGAATTACGCCGTTGGATGAAGAGATTTCGCTTTTTTTGCGAAACATTGGCAAGCCGGTATTTATCGCGGCAAACAAAGCCGAAACGCGCAAAGTCGAAGAAGAAGCCGCCGAGTTTTATAAATTCGGCTTTGAATTGATGCCTGTTTCAGCCGAACACGGCAACAGTATCGGTGAACTTTTGGACGTAGTTTTTGATGTCTTGGATTTTGATGAAGAAGTCGAAGAAGAAAAACAGGAAGAAATAAAACTTGCGATAATTGGTCGTCCGAATGTCGGTAAATCTTCGTTGCTCAATAAAATTTTGGGCGAAGAAAGAGTTATAGTGTCGCCGATTGCGGGAACGACGCGCGATGCGATTGACACGGAATTAACGGTTGACGGGCAAAAATTTATGTTGATTGATACGGCGGGAATTCGGCGTAAAGGCAAAACGGTCGAGATGGCGGAAAAACTTTCCGTCATTATGGCGCGAAAGGCACTTGAACGCGCAGACGTGGCGATTATGTTGATTGACGCGGTGGAAGGCGTTACGAATTTGGACGCAAATATCGCCGGTTATGCGGTTGATTCGGGCTGTTCGGTAATTCTCGCGGTCAATAAATGGGATGCGTTGGAAGAAAAAGAAACGAATACGATTTATGAATTTGAGCGCGAATTGCGGCGCAATATGAAGTTTCTCGATTGGTCGCCCGTGATTATGATTTCGGCGTTGACCGGACAGCGCGTTACAAAAATTCTACCGTTGGTCGTCAAGGCAAACGAAGCGCGAAATTTGCGCGTTCCGACTTCAAAACTCAACCAATTTTTTGAAGAAAATATCTCCCAACCAAAAGGCGGCGGCACGCCCGCGCCCGTCAAAGGCGGTGTTTCGCGTCTGCACGTTCAATACATCACACAAGCCGGGTTGCGTCCACCGATGTTTATTATTTTCACGTCCGGCGGCGGTAAAGGCGAGTTGCATTTTTCTTATATGCGCTATATCGAAAACCGTTTGCGCGAAGAATTTGAATTTTTCGCCACGCCGCTTCGTTTGAAAGAAAAGCATAAGATGAAGAAGAAAAAATAGTTGTTGATTGGCTGGTAGTTTTGAATTAACAATCAAGAATTTGGTATAAACAGATAGTAATTATGGAAATCATTTTACTCTTAGTCAGAATAATTCTCGCGGCAATTTTCGTGCTTGCAGGAATTGGCAAATTGCTAGACCTTGAAGGTTCGGAAAAAGCAGTCAAAGATTTTGGTGTGCCTGATTCGGTGGCGAAACCTGTTGCTTTGGGGTTGCCGATAGCGGAAATTATTATCGCGCTTTTGCTTTTGGCGGTTTCGACTTCTTGGATGGGTGCGATTGGTGGATTTTTACTGCTTTTGATATTTATTGGCGGAATGCTTTGGCAAATGGCGAAGGGCAACGCGCCTGATTGTCATTGTTTTGGACAAATTCACAGCGAACCTGTTTCAGCGAAGAGTTTGATTCGCAACGCGATTTTTGCGATACTCGCATTTTTCCTTGTTCTGCAAGGACGCGAAAATCAAGGTTTGAGCCTTTTAGATTCATCAGATTTTAATTCGGAAGGAAGTTTTATGTCGCTTATATTAGGATTGGCAACTGTCGGATTGCTGGCAACGGTAGTTTTTTATTTGAAAAAGATTTCGGAACAACAGACGCAAATTATCCGTCGCATTGAGGTTTTAGAACTGATGTCGCACGAAGGCGGCAGGGAAGTCGAGCGCGAAAATCTGGCAAATCCGACTGAAGGATTGCCAATTGGTGCCGCCGCGCCTGATTTTGCATTGACCGATATAAACGGCAAAATTGTCGAATTCGAGCATCTTTTAGCACAGGCAAAACCGATGTTGTTATTGTTTGTCAGCCCCAATTGTAATCCTTGCGCGGCACTTCTGCCCGAAATCGAGGTTTGGCAAAACGAATTAAAGGGAAAATTAAATTTTGTCTTTATCAGCAGCGGCAAAGCAAAGGAAAATCTGGATAAATTCGCGGGTGAAACCTTAAAACAAATTCTGTTGCAAAATGAACGTGAAACGGCAGAACTTTTCGGCGCACAATGGACACCGACGGCGGTTTTGATAAATACCGACGGCAAAATTGCGAGTCGCATTGCGGCAGGCGATAAGGCGATTCGTGAATTGGTCGAAGGCATTAAAGCAGCGGATTCGGATAAAGAATTATCATATATTGTCAATGGAAACGGACATAAATTGGGCGAACATTTGCCCGAATTTTCCAATACCGACATTTTTGATAAGAATGTAACTTCAAAAGACTTGCTCGGCAAAAAAACATTAGTTACGTTTTGGAGTCAGACTTGTCCTCATTGCGTCAATATGTTGGAAGATTTGCGCGAATGGGACAAATCGAAAGGCGCGAATGAGCCGAATTTATTGGTTCTTTCCGAAGGTGAAGCCGAATCGCATCAAGCAATGGAATTGAAGTCGCCGATTGTCTTGGACAAAGAACGTAAAATTTCCAAAGAACTCGGCTGGAATGGAACACCGTCGGCGGTTTTACTTGACGAAGAAGGCAAAATAATCTCGGAAACGGCATTAGGCGCAGGGCAGATTTGGTCTTTGGTTGGAAAGAAGAAAGTAAAAAGTTAGGAAATCTTTTTTTTATTAAACAAAAACTATGGCGACGGCAATAATTGAAGAAAAAAAATTGAAAGAGTTAATAAAATCGGCTTTGGTTGAAGTTCTCGAAACACGGCGCGATTTGGTGCAGGAAATTGTTGAAGATGCGCTGGAAGATTTGGCGTTTTCGCGGGCGATTGAACAAGGAATGGAAAGCGAAAAAAGTTCACGCGAAGATGTTTTTGCAATTTTAGAGGGCGAAAAGTGAATGTCGAGTTTCGGAAAAGTTTTACCAAAGACCTCAAAAATGTTGCGGATAAAAATGTTTTGAAACGGGTCAAAGAAGCGATTGAAGCCGTCGAAAATGCAGAAACTTTGACAGAAATATCAAATCGTAAAAAATTAAAAGGCGAAAAGAATTATTTCCGTTTGAAAATCGGCGATTTTCGTCTTGGCTTTGCGATTGAAAATGACACGATAATTTTCGTCAGATTTTTACCTAGAAAAGATATTTATAAAAATTTTCCTTGATGAATAAACCAATCGAATGGCATGTTACGGCGCAAGATGGTGAGGCGCGATGTGGAATTTTGCAAACGAGGCGTTCAGAAATTGAAACGCCTGTTTTTATGCCCGTCGGAACGCAAGGCACGGTTAAAGGTGTGCGTTTTGAATGGCTTGAAGACGAACTAGATGCGCGGATAATTCTTGGCAATACTTATCATTTATGGCTTCGTCCGGGCGTTGAGCTTATCCGTGACCTTGGTGGATTACATAAATTTTCAACCTGGAATCGTTCGCTTTTGACGGATTCGGGTGGTTTTCAGGTTTTTTCATTAACCGATTTGCGAAAATTGAATGAAGACGGTGTAGAGTTTCGTTCGCACGTTGACGGAACGAAAATGTTTCTTTCGCCGGAAGTTTCGATGGAGATTCAAGCGGCGTTGGGTGCAGAAATCGTGATGGTCTTTGATGAATGTCCGCCGGGCGACGCGGGACTTGATATGACGCGAAAAAGTCTGGAAATGACGGCGCGTTGGGCAAAAAGATCAAAAGATAAATTTAATCAATTACAGGATGAAGAAAAAGACACGGGATTTTTAGAAGTAGAAAATCTCAGCGGAAGACAATCACTATTCGGAATTATCCAAGGCGCGGGGCATCTTGATTTAAGACGTGAAAGTTTGGAGAAAACGGTTGAAATCGGTTTTGACGGTTACGCGATTGGCGGTTTGAGCGTTGGTGAAGAAAAAGCGGTAATGTATGAGGTTTTGGAATTTCTCGCGCCGCAGATGCCGAAAGATGCGCCGCGCTATTTGATGGGTGTCGGAACTCCCGAAGATTTGGTTGAAGCTGTTTATCACGGCGTTGATATGTTCGATTGTGTGATGCCGACGCGCAACGGCAGAACGGGCGGAGCATTTACTTCACGCGGGAAAATCAACATTCGCAACGCGAAATTTGCTAAAGACGGCGAACCGCTTGACAATGATTGTCCGTGTTCGGTTTGCCAAAGATATTCAAGAGCGTATCTGCGCCATCTTTATCAAACCGGCGAAATGTTGGCAAGTGTTTTGATTTCGCATCATAACTTAGCATTCTTTCTCGATACGATGCGAAAGGTCAGAGAGGCAATTAAACTTGGTAAGTTCGGCGAGTTTCGACGTGATTTTTTGCGCCGAATGAGTAATAATTAAGGATATGAGTACGCAGATTTCATCGCAACCGCGAAAACTTTCAAAAAAAATCTTTGTTCCGCCACTTGAAAACGGAGACCATTTGACACGCGAGGAATTCCATCGGCGTTACGAAGCGATGCCCGAAAATATTAAAGCCGAACTGATAGAAGGAGTAGTTTATATGGCATCACCTGTGAGAGTTAAAAAACACGGAAAACCACACGCCAGAATAATGGGTTTTCTTAGTTATTATCAATTTACAACTAAAAACATTGATTTATTGGATAATGTAACTTATATCGCCAATGAAAAATACGAACCTCAACCCGACGCGGTTTTACGAATTGAGGAAAATTGCGGCGGAAAATCTTGGATAAACATCAATGATTATTTAGAAGGTGCGCCCGAATTGGTGGTTGAGATTGCTTCGAGTTGTGCATCTTACGATTTGCACGATAAACTCGAAATGTATGAACAAAAAGGTGTTCAGGAATATATCGTGTGGCGCGTTTTGGACAAACAAATTGATTGGTTCGGGTTGGAAAAAGGGAAATATAAAAAATTTGTCAGCGACAAGCAGGGAATTATCGAAAGCAAAGGTTTTCCGGGCTTACGGTTGAATGTTAAAGCGATGCTCAAAGACGATTTGCAGAAGGTTTTGAGCGATTTGCAAAAAGGCTTAGAAAGCAAGAAATACAAGGATTTTGTCGGACAATTGAGTAAATAAGCAACCTTGCTTTGATAATTTGTTGCTACTTTGTCATAATTACAGTTTTTCGGTCTGCAATTAACAACAATGAACATATTCTTATTATTTTTTCAAGAAGGCAGTAGTCTAATTTGGACGCTTTTGCCATTTGTCTTTATTTTCGGGATTTTTTATTTTCTCGTGATAATGCCGCAAAAAAAACAACAGCAAGAGTTGAAAACTATGGTTGCCGAATTGAAAATCAATGATGAAGTTGTAACCAACGGCGGAATTATCGGCAGAATCAAAGAAGTCAGAGATACGAGTTTTATTATTCAAAGCGCGGAAAAATCGTTTATAGAAATTGGCAAAAGCTCGGTTGTCGGCAGAAGACAGGAGAATTAATTTTTTAATGGTTAATGGTTAATGGTTAATGAAGAAATTAAGCATTAACGACTAACAAGTTTTTATGAAAAATAGTAGTTTGTGGATTAGAACGGGGATTATTTTAGCGATTACGCTGATTGGGATTTATCTTGTCTTCGGACCTCGGGGTTCGGTTTCGGGAAAGGATTTTACTTGGACGGGAATCAAAGAAAATCTTGCCAAGAACATCAATCTCGGCTTGGATTTGAAGGGCGGTTCGCATCTTGTAATGCGCGTTAAGACGGAAGATTATCTAAAAGCACTGACTCAAAATAACGAAGTCGCTGCCGTCAACGCAGCTAAAGCGGCGGAATTGCCCGTCGGCGAAGGTTCATATATTGCCGAAAATAATAACTATCAATTTACGCTCAATTTAACCGACGCATCCAAAGCGACCGAAGTGATTGATGCGGTGAAAAAGAAAGTTGAATTAAATCCGACGGTTTGGACGGAAAATACCAGCGGCAATACGATTACTTGGTCTTTATCATTGCAAGCACAGGCGAAATTAAAGGAACAAGCAACCGACCAAGCCTTGAAGATTATTGAAAGCCGCATCAATGCTTTTGGTGTCAAAGAACCGACTTTGCAAAGACAAGGACGCACTGATTCGGGGCAAATTCTTTTGCAAATGCCGGGTGTCGAAAATCCTGAACGGGTGAAAGATTTGGTCGGTCAAACGTCAAAACTCGAATTGATGAAAATCGTTACTGCGCCGAATCCTTCGCCGGTGCAAACTTATCCGACCAAAGAAGCGGCACTGCAAACAATCGGCGGCAAAGATACTGATACACGCAAAGTTTTAGTTTATGCCGACCGCGATGAAACGCCGAAAGATGCCCAAACTCCGGCGGATCAAAAACCTAAACAATATGTTGTTGTGGAATATCCGGCAGTCGTGGACGGAAGCGAATTGCGCGACGCGGCGGCGGTTTCGCGCACGGGTGGCAATAGCGATTATCAAATTTCATTTTCGTTCAAACCTTCGGGAGCGCAGAAATTCGGTGAATGGACGGGCAAAAATATCAACAATTATATGGCGGTTGTTTTGAACGGCGAAGTAAAATCAGCCGCGTTCATTAAATCGCAAATATTTGATTCGGGCGAAATTTCCGGCAGATTTACTAAAACGACGGCAGATGATTTGGCTTTGACTTTGAAATCAGGTGCGCTTCCGGCTGAAATCGAATATCAGGAAGAACGCACGGTTGGACCGAGTTTAGGCGCAGATTCGATTCGCTCCGGCGTTGCTGCATCAATTGGCGGTTTGATATTCGTCATTTTGTTTATGCTCTTTTACTATCGTGGTTCAGGCGTTAATGCCGTTATCGCGCTGGTTCTCAATATGATTTTGACAATGGGAGCGTTGGTTGTTTTCGGTTCGACTTTGACGCTTCCGGGCATTGCCGGTCTGATTTTGGGCATCGGGATGGCGGTTGACTCGAACGTGCTGATTTTTGAACGTATCCGCGAGGAATTGCGTCTGGCATTTTCCGTTTCCGACTCTATCAGACTCGGCTTTGACCGCGCTTTTGTTACAATTATTGACACGCATATTACGACGATTATTTCGTCCATTATTCTTTATTTATACGGTTCAGGTCCGATTAAAGGCTTTGCCGTTACGTTGATTCTCGGTTTGTTAATCAACCTGTTCACGGCGGTTTTTGTTTCGCGCACTATCTTCAAATGGATTTTGAATCGAAATCCGAAAATGGAGAAACTCAGTATTTAATGAGTAGAGAGTAGAGAGTGGAGATAAATCTTCCGACTCTTCACTCTCTACTCTCTACTAATTTAAAGATGTTTAATTTTTTTCAGAATATTCATATAGATTGGCTTGGGAAACGAAAGGTTTTTATCGCGTTTTCCATTTTTATAATGTTAGCGGGCTTAGTTTCAACCATTGGTCGGCAATTCACGCCCGGTGGCACGGAGGCGTTTAATCTCGGCGTGGACTTTAAGGGTGGAACAGTCGTAACTGCCAAATTTAAGGAAAAACCGTCGGATGATGACCTTCGCGGCGCGTTAAATAAAGTCGGCGTTGCCGATCCGGTTATTCAGGATTCAACCGACAAGCCAGACGAAGTTTTAATAAAAATTCCCTTAATTGAAAACACGGAAACAGCCCAAACACCAATCGAAGCCCCGAATAATGAGCCGGAAAAAATGCTGACTGCACAGGTCAAAGCCGGACGAACAACCGTAAAAACCGCACTTGACACTTTTGGAAAAGAAGCTGAAGGTGAACAAACTTTGGCTGATTCGCCGGATGCCGCTTATAAAATTATCGGCACGGATTCAGTTGGCGCGGTTGCCGGTTCGCAATTGAGAAATCAAGCGGTTTCCGCCACGCTTTTAGGCTTAGTGGGAATTTTGTTGTTTATCGCGTTCCGTTACGATTGGACTTACGCAGCAGGCGCGGTTATCGCCGTTTTTCACGATGTTTTGATGGTTTTGGCGTTCTTTTCAATTTTTCAGTGGGAAATAAATTTAACGGTCATCGCGGCGATTTTAACCATCGTTGGCTTTTCCGTCAACGATTCAATCGTTATCTTTGACCGTGTGCGCGAAAATTTACCGCTTCACCGCGCCGATTCGCTCTTTAAAATTACGAACGATTCAATCAATCAGACACTTTCACGCACGGTTATCACTGCCGGTTTAGTACTTTTGTCGGTTTTGGCATTGGTTTTATTTGGTGGCGAAGTTTTGCGAAGTTTTTCGTTGGCGTTGTTGGTCGGCATAACTTTGGGAACTTATTCGACCATTGCCATTGCTAGTCCGATTGCGATTTGGTGGCAAGATAAACTCGGTTCGGCGAAAATGAAAAAAGTGGAAGCACAGAAAGTTGATAAGTTGGCTTCAGCTTCGCGGCGTTCGGTTACACGCCGTCCGATTGCACGTTAAGGTTTTTTGGTTAAATACTAACAGTTAAAAGATTTTGACAGGTGAATTTTAAATAAAAATTTGAAATTCACCAAAAAATTGATAAGTATTCTTGACTTTCTTTTGATAAGGTTTTAGACTTCAAGACGTTGCTGGTCAATTAAATAATTTGTATCTGCTTTTTTTCCGTTTTGTTAAAAGCATCGGTGGAATTTGTAGAACTTTTGTGTGTCAGACCAGCAAAAGTCCGACTATCCCACACTAAATGTTTTAGAAGTTCAAACGTATAGAAAGGTAATGATTTATTAGTAGATTCGTCCAAAAGTATTACAACGATGACAACTTGAAGTTTAATTTATATTATCATAAGCAATCATAAAGTATTCGTAACTTTTGACCCAATTGGCACCGGAAAAAAGAGAGGAAAATAAGATGTTAGATCAATTAGTTGAATCAAAAAGTAATTCAAAAGAAAATGCCAGACGCAGTGGTTTTTTGTTGACCATCGGTGTCTTGATGTTTTCTCTATTGTTTGGTGCGTGGCTCTATAGCCTTTTCGCCAAAGATTTTGGAATGGGTGGATCGGATTTAGAACTTTCAACCTTAGTTGCTCCCGTGCCTGTGCCGGAAGATAAACCACCACCGCCACCGGAAAAAGAACCGGAAAAGGTAAAAGCTGCCCCGAATGCTGATGTGCGTCCTGAGATTATTCAAAGAATAGACCAAACGCCGGTAAAACCGCCTGAAACGACCAGCGTTGTTCAGAACACGGTGAAACCACCGCGTGAAGGTATCAAGACGGTAATCGGTAAGGATAGCAGGGATGCTGAAAACGCTGCTCCTTCGAGTTATCGCGGACCGGTAAGTACGGATGGTAAAGGAATTGCCGGAAATGGCGGTGAGCCAAACACCGGCAAAGAAGGTGGTGCGCCACCGCCACCGCCACCACCGCCACCGCCAGCACCGCCTAAACCACCTGTGCCAAAAACTATTTCGGGTGGAGTTGTGAATAGTAAGGCGAGAAATCTTGTTACACCTTCTTATCCGGCAGCAGCAAGAGCAGTTCGGGCAAGTGGCGCGGTTAATGTTCAAGTGAAAATTGATGAAGCCGGTAATGTTGTTTCGGCAGTTGCCAGTAGCGGACATCCATTGCTTCGTCAGGCAGCGGAACAAGCCGCTCGTGCGTCAAAATTTAGTCCGACACTTTTATCAGGTCAGGCAGTGTCGGTTACGGGAGTTATTGTTTATAATTTTGTGCCATAAAGTAACTCCGGGATTAAGTGAAGAATCTTTCTCTTAATCCTTCTTATTAAAAAGCAGTTATAAAATTTTTGATTTCTTTGGAGGAAAAATAATGACATTTTTGGGTAGCCTTTTAGGCTTATTTTTACTATTTGCAAACGAAGCGGCTCCGTCTTTTGGAATTTATGAGATTGCCAAAAGTTTGACAATACCGGGTTGGGTGGTTATTGGCACACTTTTGCTAATGTCCATTTATATGATTGCGGTCGGCATCGAGCGTTATCTGACATATAACAAAGCTAAACAACAATCGCGCCAATATGCACCGAAAGTTGCACAAGCATTGAAAAACAGCAATATTGATGAAGCTATCAACATCAGCGACAAACATAAAGATTCGCATTTGGCGATGGTCGTTTCATCAGGATTAAAAGAGTTCGCCGCGCATCAAGGTAACAGCGATATTTCAGGTGAAGAAATGGAAGCCTCGAAACGTGCTTTGCAAAGAGCGATTGCCGTTAAAACTGCCGAACTAAAACGTGGACTTGCGGGATTAGCAACGGTTGGTTCAACCGCGCCGTTTGTTGGATTGTTCGGCACAGTGGTTGGTATTATCGGTGCTTTTAATGCGTTGCGATCTAATGAAACGGCTGGCATTGGCGCAGTCGGCGGCTCGATTGCGGAAGCATTGGTGGCGACGGCTTTTGGTATCGCGGTAGCGGTTCCGGCAGTTTGGTTATTTAACTATTTTACTAACAAAGTTACGAGTTTTGGTGTGGAAATGGAAAACTCAGCCTCTGAATTGGTTGACTATTTCATCAAACAACGCACAAAACAATTAAATTAATTAGTAAATTAAGAATTAAAGAAGGGAGAATTTTGCTATGGCGATGCAAGTCGGCGGGGCTGATGAGTATAACTCGGAAATCAACGTAACCCCAATGGTTGACGTGATGTTGGTGTTATTGATTATTTTTATGATCGTTACACCGTTGCTTCAACAAGGTGTTTCTGTAAATCTTCCGCGTGATATGATTAGTCCCGAAGAAGATGGTGATATTGCAAAGGACACATCTGTGGTTATTGCAATTCCGAATAACAGCAGTTTTTACATCGGTAAAGAACAGTATCCTTTAACCGAGTTGGGAGAAAAAGTTAAGAGATTAATGGAAAATAAAGTTCCCGAAAAAAGAATTGTCTATATTAAAAGTGGAATTGAAGTAGATTATGGCAGAGTAGTTGAGGCAATTGATACCATTCGGAAACTGGATATAGATAAAATCGGACTGGTTGCCGACAAGAAAAAAGGTGGCGAACCCGCCAAACAATAATTAATTTTTTCAAAATTAAGGAGAAGTAAAATTATGGGAATGTCAACGAGTAGCTCTAGCACGGGAGCCACACCAAACATTAATGTAACGCCGTTGATTGATGTTTTACTGGTGCTTTTGATTATTTTTATGGTCATCACCCCACTAAAACCACATAAGTTTGAGGCGAAGGTCCCGGCAGAACCAAAGCCCGACGAACAACAAGCCAACCCGAAACCGAATCCATTAACATTAGTTGTGTCAATTAATAAAAGTGATAAAAAAGTTACTTTGAATAATGAAGATTTGGGAGATACATCCAATTTGAGTGGATTAACTGATAAACTCAAGCAAATCTTCGCTGACAGAACACAAAATAATGTTTTGCGCGAAGGGACTAATGAAGTTGAGAAAACTCTCTTTATTAAATCTCCGCGTTCAGTCAGATATGGTGAAGTTGTTAATATAATTGACGCTGTAAAACAAGCTGGCGCACAGCCAATCGGATTACAGATTGATGATTTATCTGAATAATTTTAGCTAATAGTAACAGGCATTACTTTATTTATACTTGTTACTATTAGTAGTATATGGAGTCGAAAAAAATGAGATTCTCTCGTGTAAGCATATTAGTTTTAATTTCATTAACCGTTTTAATTGGAACGAATTGCTCATATTATAATCGTGTTCTTGCCAGAAAACACTTGGTTGACGGCGCAGATGCTTATAAGGAACGAAAGTTTCAACAAGCCGAAGAACTTTTCCGGTTAGCGGCAGCAAGCGATCCGGAAAATAAAACTACTGAAAGCAAAACCGCCCGCTTGTTTTTAGCCCGGACACTACATTCCGAATATATCGGAAATCGTGGCGAACCGAAAAGAGCCGAGGATGCTATTGCTGAATACAAAAAAGTTTTAGCCGTAGATATAAAAGACCAAAGTTCATACAAGGCAGTTGCAAATCTTTTAGAAAATCTTGGCAAACAAGATGAGTGGCAACAATGGGTAACCGAACGGACAAATAACGAGCAAGTTCCGCCTGAACAACGGGCAGAGGCATTAACATCTCTTGCGGCTAAACAATATAGCTGTGCAAATGAGATTTCTGATGTTGAGCCGGTCAAGAAAACCGTTATTAAAGCAGGAATTCCTGAATATCAGTTTTCTAAACCCCAAGACCCGAAAGAGTTTGAGCAATTGAAGCAATGCGCTGATAAGGGATTAGAATTAATCACAAAGGCAGTTCAACTTGATCCGAATAGTGATTCGGTTTGGTCATATAATGCCAATTTACTTGTGCAAAAAGGACGGGTTGCCGAAATGGAAGGCAATACTGCTGAACAGGAAAAGTTAAAAGCTGAAGCTCAAAAAGCTAAGGATAAGTTCAGCGAATTGGCAGAGCTTAAAAGAAAGAAAGAGGAAGAACAGTTGGCTATGCAAAAAGCTAAAGAAGAAGAAGCTAATAGTAAGAAAAAATAAGTTTTTTACAAATAACTTTTAGTAAAGGTGATACTCAATTACAATAAAAATTGAGCATCGCCTTTTGCTTTAGTTTCAAGGTTCGATGTTTTGCCTGAAACCGGAATTCGAGTTTATGATTCGTATCGAAGATGTTATCGAGAAAGTCGGGAAAAACCGTCCTGAGCCGAATATAGATTTAATTCGGCGGGCATATCTTTTCTCGGCTTTGCATCATCGTGGACAAAAACGGGCATCTGGCGAACCTTATTTGGTGCATCCGTTGGAAGTCGCGGATATTTTGGCGGAAATGCGACTTGATGAAGTCAGCGTTTCCACCGGACTTCTTCATGATGTTGTTGAAGATACTTTGGTTGATCTTGACACGATACGCAATTATTTTGGTGATGAAATAACGCGCCTGGTTGATGGATTAACTAAAATCGCGCATATCAGTAATCTTTCTAAAGAAAAACAACAAGCCGAAAATGTCCGCAAAATGGTTTTGGCGATGACTACCGATGTGCGCGTTGTGCTGATAAAACTAGCTGACCGTCTGCATAATATGCGGACGATGCAATATCTCAAACCCGAAAAACGCGCTCGCATTTCACAAGAAACACTCGACATTTACGCCCCGATTGCTCATCGCTTAGGAATGGGAAAACTGCGCGGCGAACTTGAAGATTTATCATTTCAAAACCTTCACATACAAGAATACAAAAGGGTTTCCGAAGAAGTAGAAGCACGTCGCCCTGAACTTGAAGCCGCATTGGAGCAAATAAAAAATACCATCACAAACCAATTAAACGAAAATGAAGTGCCGTTTATTGAGATTCAAAGCCGCGTCAAACGACTTTATTCGCTTTGGAAAAAATTAAAAAAACGCAAACTGACGATTGAGGAGGTTTATGATTTGATTGCGGTTCGTATTATTACGCCGAATGATAAAAAAAATTGTTATCTTGCCTTGAGCGTCATTCACGATATTTGGACACCCGTGCCGGAACGCTTCAAAGATTGGATTGCCATTCCGCGCGATAATCTTTATCAATCGTTGCACACTTCGGTTATCGGCGACAAAGGACAGACGTTTGAAGTGCAGATTCGCACCGAAGAAATGCACCATATTGCCGAAGAAGGTGTGGCGGCACATTGGAAA
>JANOXW010000289.1:0-3159 GCA_031418635.1 Acidobacteriota bacterium | reverse complement strand
TCTAATTATAAAACGACGATAAACGCGCCGCGATTTGATTGCGATTTTTTTGAAACGGGTAATAATGCCAAGAATTGTGCCGCCACGGGAAAATCAAAAATCGTCCGCGTGCCGACGGTCAAAAGCGAAAATCGCGGCAATCAAACGCTGGTTGCCGATAAGCTAAATGCCGCGTTTAATCAACAAACGCAAGACGTTCAGCAGTTTGACGCGGTTGGCAATACGAAATTTACCGAACTTGACCGCAACGGCATTGCGGGAAGTATAACTTTTGCGGCAAGTGATGAAATTGTCAAACTTCGCGGCGGCGAACCGACGGTTTTTGATTCGCGGGCAAGAGCAAAAGCCAACGAAATTGATTGGGACACGCGAAACGAGAAATCATTTTTGCGTGGCAACGTCAGCACAACTTATTACAGCCAAAAACAAACCAACGGCGCAACGCCTTTTAGCAATGTCAGTTCGCCCGTTTTTATTACGGCACAGGACGCGAACTTTGACCATAAATCGGAAGTCGCAACTTACACGGGAAACGCCCGCGCTTGGCAGGAAAATAATTATGTTCGCGCCGATAAGTTAATTTTGCAACAAAAACAAGGACAACTTTTCGGCGAAGGCGCGGTGCAAAGTCTGCTTTATGATGCGAAGAAAAAGGAAAACGGCAAAGAAATAACCGTTCCCGTTTTTGCTTCCGCCAACAAATTGTTTTACGAAAAAGAGAAAAATCTGCTTCGCTACGAAGGCAATGTTGACATCAGACAAGGCACAGACCGCATCGTCGCGGGCGTGGCAAGCGTTATTTTGAACGATAAAAATGAAGTTTCACAAACTGTCGCGGAAAACAATGTTGTCATCACTCAACCAAACCGCAAAGCCGCCGGCGATTACGCACAATACACCGCGGCGGACGAAAAAGTAATCTTACGCGGAAATCCCGCCACCATCGAAGACACCGAAAAAGGCTCATCAAACGGCGCACAAGTAACGGTTTTTCTCAATGAAAAGCGCATTGTTACCGAAAGCAAGACCGAGCAAAATAATACGGGCAGAATTCGGACGGTTTATAAAATTAAAAATCAGTAAATTACTGCTTTGAAATTACCTGAAGATGTTAAAATTAGGATTGACGAATCGGTAGCCAATTTTCACAGCGTTAACCGACGGTGTGTCAAATGGCGGTTGTTGCCCACGTTCAAAAGAAATAAAGACGCTGTCTCCAAATCTCTGATTACCTCTAACTTTGAAATCTAAACTTCCGTTGAAGTAATTTACTTTTTTGTCAATATTTTTGCCAAAATTGAAATATATCTTATCAAGTAATGACACAGTTATATTTTTTGAAAGATAAAATTTTGTGTCAAAACCGACATAAATGCGTTTTACAGCATCACTCGGCTCAATTGATTCTGCCGGACGACGACGAAACCAAGTTCGTCCTAACTCAAAACCGAAAAAAGGATTAATTTGATAACCTCTTGAGGGAATAATTTCTCTGATTGGATTTATGTCACCTCTTTTACGAAGAACTTCATATTGTGTGCTTGAAAAATTTTCGGGAATTCGATTTAGAAAGGATAAAATAGGTTGAAATTCAAAATTAACCTTATACTCGCCTTGTTTAAAATCACGGTCAGAGGCATGTAGAAATCTTCCTATAAATCGCGGGTAGGTTGAATTATTATTGTTTTTGAAGAAGTAATAAGCGTCAAATTGAGTGCCAATTACAACTCGATTTAATGATAAAGTATCTTCCGTGATTTTTCCGGTAGAAACTTTCGCATCAAGAAAAGCTGGGGTCCAATCAACATACCATCCTTTTGATTCTTCGCTGTTAGCGGGCGCAATTATTGTGGTTACACCAAAAGGCTTAAACCATAAATCCAAAACGCCCTGAGTTTTTCTTTCCTTTACTTTTGTTGCTACACCGTTAACATTTTTTTCTACCTCTTCAACTGAACTTCCCAAAAGAAATCCGACTTCGAGTTTGCTGGCAATATCTCGTTCGCCAACATTTCCTGTATCTTTAGATGGATTTACAACAACTTGTGCAATTTCATCCGCAAAGCTCTTGGAATTTTTGGCAACCTCAAGCGGGACATTTGGGTCGTCATACTTAAGCAGCGAGTTAAATTTGCTCGGTAAATGTTTGGAAGGTGTTATATCAATTAATATCCTGTCGCTACGCTTAATGTTTGAGAGTTCGATTTTTGCTACACCGTATTTGTCTAAATCTTCGAGTTTGAGTTGTTTGCTTTTATGGTATGCGTCGCTGCATTCCTCAAATTTCTTAAGTTTCTCCTCAACAGTCGGCATACTTTCGGCTTGTTTCTTACATTCTTTATATTCTTTGCTACCAAATTTTATGCAACCACTGCCGTCTTGCCCAAGACAACGATTAACATCTTCAATAAAAAGTTTAATTTGGGCTTTTGGAATATTCTTTAACCATTTATAAAGGGAGGAAAGCCGCCAGTTTACATAATTCAGGTGTTGGTTTTTTAACGCCGACTTATCGTCGTTACAGTCGTCGTCGTCGTCTTCACAAGTGATTGGATTCGGATCAAATTCTATCTTTTGCTCAAAGACATTATTATAAGAATCTAAACCGAAACTAGTTTGAAAATCTATTTCGACTGATGCTGAAAGAAAATCAATTTCACTATTATCTTCAAGCGAATAAGGTTTGAATTTTAATAAATAATTCTGTGTTACGTCGAAGGTTTTCGGCAGGTAAATTACGAAAAACCTTCGTCTTTTGCCTTCAAGCAAAAGATTGTCTTTCCGGGAAACTTCGACTTTGTATTGGGTCAAAGTCTTTTTATTGAATAATTGAACTATGATGGGCTTATTCATAGTGGACGGATTCAAGAGGTTGTCAAATTCAGATTTTCGCAAACTTACGGGCATTAGAATTTCGACTGAGTAATACTTATTCTCAGGCGGCTGATAGTTTTCACAATCTCGTACACATTCAAAGGTCATTCGCAAACGGGCTTGCGGTTGTTTCTCTTCATCCTGTGCTTTTATCACAAAAGCGGAAAAAAGAATGAGAGTAATAGTTGTAATGATAAGTAAATGTCGCATAATGAATCTCCTTTCTAAAAAATTGTTTTGAATAAAATAAGAAAGGTATGTCAACATACCTTTCTTATTTTTTAT
>JANOXW010000288.1:0-2827 GCA_031418635.1 Acidobacteriota bacterium | reverse complement strand
CGAAGCGTTTATGAGCGTCGTCAAGAAACTTCCGCCGACATTTTCGGTTAATACGATTGTCAACGAAAGCGGCGAAGCGACGGAGATGTTTTACGGCGATTGGATAACGGCGCATCAAACAGCGTGTGAGTTTTATGCCGCGCAAAACACGATTAAAGTTGCCGAAAAGCGCGATTTAGTCATCGCAAGTTGCGGCGGTTTTCCACACGATATTAATATGATTCAAGCGCACAAAGCTCTTGATTCGGCTTCAAGAGTCTGCAATGACGGCGGAAGAATCATCTTGTTAGCCGAATGTGCCGACGGTTTAGGCAGAAAAGATTTCCTGTCGTGGTTTGAAGCCGAAAACTCCGACGCTCTCGCCGAAAAACTCTGCACCAACTATCAGGTCAATGGTCAAACCGCGTGGAGTTTATTACGCAAAGCCGAAAGATTCGATATTCAAATCATCACGTCTTTATCCGAAAGCGAAACACACCCGATATGTCTTCAAAAAGCACATTCTTTAGATGAAATATTGTCAGGAAGCGATAAAAATGTGAAAGGATACGTCTTGCCCGACGGCGCAAAGGTTTTGGCGCAGAGTGCAAGCTAAAAGACTAACGACAGTTAATTATTGTTGCCTCAAGTTGGACTGTTTTATGTCCGATGAAACCTCGAAACGAATAAGAAATATAACCCGACAGCGAAGCGCAGCGAATGAAATTATAAGTTGGGTTGCTTCAGCAAAGACTTTAGATTAAGCGGCTTTTTCAACTTCCGACAGTTTGCGAATGTCAATCGAAATCGGTTCGTGCGGTTCAGTTTGGTTGTAGATATTAGAGAATTTATAGCCGCATTTTATGTCTTGCGCCTTGTATGAAGTCCGTGTATGAACGATTTGAGCAAAAGTTTCGTCCAATCCGTTCAGCATAACCAAAAATTCCGCGTCCGTTTCAATCAAATCCGCTTCCGACATTTTATACATCGGCGAATCTTCGTCAATCGGATGCACAATCGTCCACGTCAACGGCAGAAACGAAACCTTTTCGCGTTCGAGTTTCATCAAGTCGAACCGACGAACCTTTTGTCCGTCTTTTTCGACAAAGCGTGCAAACAAAACCTGTGCGCTGACCTCGATAAGCTGACTGTTGCGGCTGTTGACCAGCCGCAACATAAAGCCTGTGATGCCGCGATACGGCGCAATAACGGCGGTTTCGCTAAAAACAATGCGGGCTGTCGGGCGCGAAAACCGTGCGAAAACCAAACCCGTTATCAACGCATTGACCAACAGACTGTAATAAGATTCGAGTGTTACAAGCAAGTTCGGCATCATTCCAACCGGATGAATCGTGCCGTAACCGATAGTCGCAAAAGTCTGCACACTAAAGAAAAAGCCGCGAATAAAAAGACTCGTCGTCGGAATTTCCGAAGTGTCAACTAAACTTCCCGCGCCGAGTGAAGCATAAAGAACCGCGAAAACAATGTTACTCAAAAAATACAACACCAAAACCAAACCGAGAAACTGCGTCCAACTCATCGTCAGCAAAAAATGGTAAAGATTAAGCGTCGAAACCAACGGAAAACCCGTGCGCCGAACATTAAATGTACCGTCCCGATTCAAAAAACGCAGACGGCTTTCCGTCGCCACCTTTGAGCCGAAACCCAAATCGCGGTCTTCTTCGGACAGCGGCGGCATTGCCATATCCATTGATACTTGTTGAAACTCTTCTTCTCGCGTCATTGAAAATTATTACTCTTTTGTTTCGGAAAGCAATTCGCGCAAGGCTTCGAGTTCGGGCAGAACAAGCAAATCTTTTGTTCGCCCAGCTGCACGTTTGGCTTTAATTAGACCTTCAATTGTCAGAATACGGACTTCGCAATCGTAAAGTATATCCGCAACCGATTCTTTTTTGACCGCTTCATAGTCACCAACTCCGGCAACTTCACCGAGCAAATCAATATCACCGATACTTGTTATCAACGTAAATTTTGTGCCGTTTTGCAAGGTTCTTTCGTCCCAAACAAAAGGCAATTCTTCAGGAAAATGGCGAAAACGAGGTTGAAAGGGCGCAAGTGCGGAAACAATTTTCTTCAAATTTTCGTTTGTGAGGGAATGACAAATTTCAAGTTTTATTTCAACTTTTTCTCGACCATAAACGAAACTTGCCATTTCCCCGACAACAACAAAATCCACTTTTTCATTTGTTAAAGATTTTAATGCTACTTCAAATTCGACCATCTTTTCGTTTTCTACTTTCTTTAACTTGTCGTCTAAACCCTTCCAAACTTCTCATTGCACTTTGCGCGTAATCAACTCTTTCTTGCGGAGTTTTTTTTAATTGTCCAAAAGTCAAAGTCAAATCAATGCCAAATTCGGTTGCCGCCGCGACTTTGCTTCCCGGACGCGGATTCATAATCAATTGTCTGATTTTTTCCAGTCTTTCTTCGCTTAATCTTTCTATCATATATTTACTTTATCCTTAAAAATTTTATCCAGCCACATATTCGACAACTTTTCCTGAATCGAATTTGCTCTTAACCTGTCATTCAAGTTTTTGAAATCAACAAAGTCGAGGTTTTGATCTTGATTAAAACATGAGAAGACAAAGAATTCTTCGCCTGTGTGCGGGTTGACGTGGCGTTGCAGACATTGGGCGCAAACTTCTTTCATCATACATTGCATCGGCGAATTGATTGAACCGATTGCCGTGTGTTGTTCCTTCAAGTATGGCTTTAATACGCCGTGGCGTGATTCTTTGACACCGTTCATCATTCGGTCAGAACCGATGGCGATGATGCGGTCAACGTCTTTTAAATCAACTTTTTTATCGCCCAAATTTCCTTC
>JANOXW010000287.1:0-1657 GCA_031418635.1 Acidobacteriota bacterium | reverse complement strand
CTTGAAATTTAATCAGGTTTAGGTTAGCCAAATCGTCGAGCAACTTTTTAGCTTTCGGTTCTATGATTTCGATGGTGTAAGTCTCCATAGCGAAATTTTAACACAAAAAGACTTTTAATAATACAAATTAGGCAGAAGCCTGCGCGTGAGCAAGGTCGTAGATGCTGTCTTGGCTCTATCATCTTCTGAACTATAAGTTTAAAGACACATTTAGAACAGCTTAAACACATTTTAGCGATTTGCCATTTACCATTTGCGATTTTTAATTTATACTAATCGCAGTTTGCTTGAAGATTTGTTTATTAAATAATTTGAAAAACAAAGCAAACGCCAAAGATTATCAGGTTTTTACAGTAAATTAGTTTATTGAAAGAGAATTTACGAGTAGGTTCGAGCGCGACGTATAATGTAAAAAATTTCGCGCTCCCTGCTTTTAATAAAGGGCGATTCGTTTATCGCTTTTGAAAAAAACGAGATTCCTGCGTGAGAAAACTCAGAAGTTCCGAGTTTTACGGAAATCAATTCCGTGAACCAAATAAATTAAATAAAAAACGCAAAATCTGCTCTATCAAACCGAGCTAAAGGCTTTTGTCTGTAAATTTCCCGCGTATCTGCCGCGTCTAGCTTCCAAAAATAAATCTTCAAGCTGAAAACTTATCGGTTAATAACATTTGCCGATACAAATATCTCTCTATAAGAAGGAAATTTTCTAAAATATGTCAAAAGAAATGATTATCAGCGTCAATGGACGTGAAAAAAAGATTGCCATTCTCGATAACGGGCGCGTCAGCGAATTTTACATCGAACGCGGCGACGAAGAAAATGCGGGAATTGTCGGCAACATTTACAAAGGGCGCGTGATGCGCGTTTTGCCCGGAATGCAATCGGCGTTTGTCGAAATCGGTTTGGAGCGCGATGCGTTTCTCTATGTTTCCGACTTTTTTGATGAAGAAGAGGAAATCGAACGCATCGTCATGGAAAAATCGAAGAAATCTTCGCCCGAAGATGTGGCGCGGGAAGCTACCGACAAAATCCAAAGAGCGCGGCTGGAACGCGAAAAACAGATGGAATCGGCGCAAGAACTCGCCTTAGCGGAAACGGCAGAAGAAGCCGAACCGTCGGAAGACGAAGCAATCGTCGAGATTGAAAAAATCGAAGAAATCGAAGCGGTCGAAGAAGTCGAAGAAGTCGAAGAAGTTCAACCGAAAAATAAACGCAGCAGATCGCGGCGCGGACGTAAATCAAACGATAATTCGGCAGAAAAACCGCTATTCAATGAAGAAAATGCGGAACAAGATTCTAAAATTGAAGTGCGGGAAAAAGTTGAAAAACAAGCTGAAACCAGAGCTTGGGAAGAAATCGAACCGCTTTTTGAAATTGAAGATTCGGGTTTTGAACGCATTATTGACGACGAGGAAACGACGGGCGAGATGTTCAAAGACGCTTATATGCAAGAGGCGATTTTTGACAAAGTTCGCGCCATCGAATTCGATATAGAAAGCGCGGCAACTGCCGAAGTCGGCTCGTTAATCGGCGCATTTGGCGAATCGGAACATAAATTTGAACGCATCGCCGACGAAGACGAACACGCCGTCGAAGCACCACAAATCAGAAGCAAACGCGGTGGCAGAGGCAAAGGCAGTAATAGTAGCAGTGG
>JANOXW010000286.1:0-1814 GCA_031418635.1 Acidobacteriota bacterium | reverse complement strand
TTTCGCTTTTACTTGCGTGGTCAAAATTCGGTTCAACGTGCTTGTCCAACCTACTTTGACGAGTTCGCGGATATTGCGTTGTGTTTTTGATACGCCGAATTTTTTGCCGAGTTCGCGGGCGGAAGTTTCACCGTTTTCGCTCAGGAATTGCAAAATCTGAACTTTTATAGTTTTTGCCGAAGAAACTTTCGCCAATTCGTCGCGTCCGTTTTCGGTTATCGAAACGACTTGTTCGACATTGGCGTTGATTCCCGCCGGCAAAGATGCTTTCAACACTTCGCCCCACGAAGAAGCGTAATAATCGGCTGTCCATTGCGTCAGTTTGATAATCTCGGCAGTCAAAAGCGGTTCTGCGTCGAGCAATTCAATCGCTTCTTTAAGCGCGGATTCTTCAATTTCGAGTTCCGAATCTAAATTTTGATGAAGCGCAACCGCATAACCCGTCAGTTGCCGTTTGCCAAAAGGCACAAGCAGACGCGCTCCAATTTGAATACTTTCTTGCAAACCGACGGGCAAAATATAAGTAAAAGTTTGGCGCAACGGCAATGGCAACGCAACTTCGACATATTGCGGTTTCGGCACATCTTGGAGAAAAGTTTTGGCGGCTAAATTTTGCATTGAGAAAATTGCGGACACAAAAGCAGTATGTTTTTCCAATTTCTTTAGATAAAATGATAACCTAAAGAAACTTTTTACAAAAACGAGAGTCTAATTATTTAGGTTGAACTTATGAATACACTTTTTGAAGGCGAAACAAAAGAAAAAAGAGGCGTGAGTAAGGTTTTGCTGGCGGCTTTGGCAATTGCGGCATTGATTGTAGCAGGTGGAATTTGGCTTTGGTCTTTACAGCCGACGTTGGATGAACAAAAACAACAACAACTCGAAGGCGCATATCTTGAAAATTCGCCTGAATTTGAACAATATACGAAAAATATTATTATCGCCACCGATACGGAACGCACCACCGAATCGTTAATCGGACTCGGCACAATTGCGATGAATCTTCAGTCGGACGTTCTGAACAAAGGCACTAAAACCATCAACGGACTCGAAATAAAAGTCGGCGTGGTTGACAGTTTTAACAAAGTTATAAAGGAAAAAAAGGTGATGGTCGTGCCTAATCAAATAGAAAAATTAAATCCTAATGAAACAATTCATATTGCCGTGCCGCTTGACGGTTTTAAGAAGGATTCCGACCGCGCCAATATCCGTTGGAAGGTTACGGCGATAAGGTTTGAGTAAAAAAATGAGGAGTTGGGAGTTTTATGTCATTGGATAAATAAAATTTAAGACGGGCTGTCAATTTGTAAAAACATAATCTCAGTTTATCTTGCGTCCGCATCAACTTAACTTCTTTATCAGCTCATTTTCAGACTTATTTCGACACATTTTCTTAGCATTTGAAAACAAATTTTTAAACTCATTTTCAGGCAGTTTTACAACCACGCTTAAAATATTTTCGGGCGTGATTCGAGATTCTGAACTGCCATAATTAAAATCATAATGACTGTTTGAATTTTTTGCACAAAAAAGTTCGAAGCAAAAATTCTTAGGAGAACTTTCCATAAACCTAACATTTTCCGTCTTCGGAAATTTAGTGAAATATAAACTTTGGTCAAAAAACATTTGAAAGTACTAACAAAATTGATATAATTACGCGTAATTGTTTGAATTGGAATTTATACTCAGATTATTTTGCAAATTCTCTTATGGAACTTAACCAAACTGTTCAGCAAATTTCAAATCCATCTGTTCGCGGAATTACGACAGGAAAGACCAAAACTTTCGGCTCGACAATATACATTGAAATAGAA
>JANOXW010000285.1:0-17342 GCA_031418635.1 Acidobacteriota bacterium | reverse complement strand
AACGTAACCGTTACCGGAGCAGTTGTTCCCGCCGTAAATGCCGGAATCATCACCACTGCATTGATTGGTGTTCCAACCACTGTCAGCGATTGCAATCCGGTTCCGGCATTGACGTGATCTACCGTTACTGTTCCCGGTCCGCTTGTGATTCCAAAGCTGACGATTCCGCCCGGGAACAAGTCGCCTTCGGTTACAGTTGTATTTGGAGTGCAAACCTCCGCACATCGAGCGCGAATGTTCGCCGCGTGGAAAGTGCTTGCCGCTCTCAAGGTAAAGTCAACCGCAAGTCCCGGATTGATCGGGGTAAATGTTACCGTTACCGGAGCAGTCGTTCCCGGTGTAAATGCCGGAATGTTGACAATTGCATTAGTCGCACTAACCACCGTCAAGGATTGAAGTCCTGTTCCGGCGTTGACGTGATCAACTGTTACAGAACCCGGACCGCTCGTTACACCAAAACTAACAACTCCACCCGGGAACAAGTTACCTTCGGTTACAGTCGTTACCGGAGTGCAAACATTACCCGGAGTTGGGGTCGGTGTTGGAGTAGCAGTTGGAGTTGGTGTCGGTGTCGGCGTTGGAGTCGCTGTTGGCGTTGGCGTTGGCGTAGCCGTAGGTGTCGGCGTTGGAGTTGGTGTCGGTGTTGCTGTCGGTGTCGGAGTTGGCGTTGGCGTTGGAGTCGGTGTTGGAGTCGGTGTTGGCGTCGGTGTTGGCGTGGCGGGTGACTTGCACTTGCCTTGTGAGTCGGCAACGACGATGCCTTGAATCTCTGCCTGCGAGAGGGCGCGGTTATAGAGGGTAGCTTCGTCAAGCAGACCGTTGTAGTAATTGATGCCGGTTTGCAACCTACCGAAGTTAATGTTACCCGAACTGGTTAAACTCTGCGTTCCGCCTATTCCGGTGGCGACTTGCACCCCATCAACATAGAGGGTCAATGCGCCCGTGCTGCGAACTCTGGTCGCCGCAATATGGTGCAACACATTGTTATTGATGGAGTTCGGACTCCGAATGGTCACATCAGGATTACCCGTTCCGAACAAAATCTTGTTGTTGCCCAGACTAACGCCGAAGTCATTTACAGGTGTGTTAACTTCCGCGTCAACGATACCGAACCCGTTATACCATTGGGTATCTGAGCCGCCCATCTGTGTTGTTCGCATCCAGAATTCGATGGTGAAGTCGTCCTGAATCAGCCGCGGAATCTGGACGAAATCATTTATGCCGTTGAAGCTGAATGCTTGCAGGACTTTGCCCGGCGCGAAAGTGACACCGCCGAACGGTGTGCCGTTGTTGCCGCCGATGATGTCAAGCGTGTTGCCGTCGCCCGGATACCACGCGACTATGTTTGGCGGCGGCGGTACACAAGTCGGATTCGGACTCGGTGTCGGCGTTGGAGTTCCCATCAGCGGAGAGTTGTTTGGAATATTTATACCAAGCATCGCCGATTGCAGACTTGTGCTGATATACGGGAATTGCCCGATGTTTGGACTTTCCTCGTTGTTTGTCGTTTTCATTTGCGCCGACGTTTGCCACACGAGCAGACTTACTAGGGCAATGAGCGCAACCACCGAGAGTTGAAGAAACAACCTGAGATTGTTTCGTTTGTTTATCGAGATAGAATTTTTGAAATTTTTCATTTTTCTCCTTTAATTTAAATTTGTCTTTCGACTTTTTCTTTCACTTATTAAGTGTCGAAAAATATCAGGAAATTTCAGCTAAGAAAAAAAAATGAAATTTATTTTTAACGGCGGACGCTAAAGGTGTATTCGGTAATGGATTCGGCAGGTTGGTTTTGGGCGTTTTGTCCTTCGAGAAAGATGATGTATGTGCGGTTTTCAAGTTTGATGGCGGGCAAAGTCAGATTGAGCGATTTGAGATTCGGCGAAGTGAAGACGGTTTCGCCGTCAGCGGTTTTTATGGTTGCCGTGTAGGTTTGATATTTGTTCGCGTCTTTCGGCAGTTTCAGGCGCAAATTGATTTTGTTTGTATTCGCCAAAACTTTTATAAATTGTTCGCCTTCGCTTCGCAGAGTTCCGGGCAAAAGAACGAAACTTGCCAAAGTCGGCGCGGATTGCTCAATCGTTTTGGGCGTTGGAGTTGTTTTTATTGCGGGCGTTGGTGTCGGTTTTTTAGTGTCTGCGCTATTTTGATTGGTGGCGTTCGCCGAAACTGAATTAGCGTTCAAATTTTGATTGATAATATTCGTGTTTGAAATTGGCGGATTATTTTGGTTGTCATTTTTTGGAGTTGGCGTTTGATTTGTATTTTGCTGTCGGGCAAATTCCGGTTTATCTTGCCGATTTAGCAAGACGAAAATAAAACCGCCGAGCAATAAAATTGTAACAATACCCGCAAAAACAAGACGTGGAAATTGATGTCGGCTAAAAATGGTTAGCCAAATTGATTTTTTTTCAATGACCGCTTTTGATTGTTGCTTGAAACTACTTAAAAAGATTTGGGCAAACCTTAGTTTTTCGCGTCTTGCTTCGGTGGTTAAATAATTGGCTTCAAACAAAAGACGTTCTGATTCTGAAAACTCATCCCGCAAATAAGCATCAATAATTTCACTTTCAACCAGCTTTGCTTGTTCGGTTAATTCCGCATTTTGGGCAAAATCTTCCTCAAAACCATTTGCTTCGGTTTCGGTTAATTCACCCAGGAAATACTTTTTTATTTTATCGTCGGTCACTTTGTTTCGTCGGTCTTCCTAATTATATATGGCAAAAATCCACATATTAATTTCAAAATCGTCCAAATTATTTATTCCACTTCGCTTTGACGCAATTTTCCAAACGATGTCGAAGTCGAAAAATTTTGAGCCGTAAATTATTGAGTGAAATGTTATTTTTAATACAAAATTGCTCTCGTTGCTCCATCAATTTAGAATGTGGAATATCGGCAAAGTATGTTTGCAAAATATTTTTTTCTTCACTTCCTAATCGTTCAAAACATTCGCGTAAAGGCAAAATTTCGTCCGATTCTGCTTCGGGTTTAGGCGAAATTTTTTCTTTGTGAAAACCTTCGGCAGCAATTTTTTCTTTGTTTGCAATTCTCAATCTTTCCAAAAAAATAAACCGCGCCACTCCAAAACTATATTTAGTTAAATCATCTATTTCAGCATTTTGCGAGAATTTAACTGTTACGCGGTCAAGCGTTACATCGGCGGCTTCGTCGGGCGCAAAATCGCCTTTTAGTTGGAAAAATCTAACCAAAGAATCGCGCAATTTTGTGTAAGCGATGCCCGCTTCCATTTGATTGGAAGAAAAGGCGGTTAGCAAACGGCTAAATGATTCGGGAGTTATATTTTTTGTCACAAATAAATTATCTATGTAATTATCTCTATTATTTAGACTTTTGACAACTTTTAAATTTATAAACTTGTTACATTTTCAGACATCTCTTATCATCAAATCAATGTCTGAAAATCAACCTAAACGAGTCTTTTTAATTGACACAATGTCGCATATTTTTCGGGCGTTTTTCGCGCCGATGGGAATGCGGCAAGAGCCTTTGCGAAACTCGAAAGGACAAGTAACGCAAGCCGTTTTTGTCTTTACGAATATGCTTCGCAAACTTCTCAACGACGAACAACCCGATTATATCGCCGCCATTTTCGACACGCCGGAGAAAACTTTTCGACACGATAATTTTGCCGCGTATAAGGCAAATCGCGCCGAAATGCCTGACGATTTATCTTCGCAGATGCCTTATATCGTTAGAGTTTGCGAAGCCTTCGACATTCCGATTTTGAAAATCGGCGGTTTTGAAGCCGATGACCTTATCGGAACTTTGGCACAGAAAGTCGCCGCTAAAGGAATGCAAGCCGTCATCGTTTCCAACGACAAGGATTTGTGTCAACTCGTGCGCGATCCGTTGATTGTTTGTATGCGCCAAAATTCGCAAAACCTGAAACGCAAAGTTCCTGTGCCACCGATTGAATTCTGCGACGAAGCGTGGGTTGAAAACAAATTCGGAGTTCCGCCGTCGAAGGTTATTGACCTTTTGGGCTTGATGGGCGACGCGATTGACAACATTCCGGGTGCGCCCGGCATTGGTGAAAAGGGCGCGTTAAAATTGATTTTGGAATTCGGTTCGGCGGAAGAAGCGATGAAAAACGCCGAGAAAGTTATGCATAAAACTTACCGCGAATCTCTGCAAAACAATCAGGATTTGATTCGTCAATCGCTCGAACTTGCGACGATTCACACCAGCGTTGACATTGAACTCGATTTGGACGCGCTCAAACATAATGAGCCGAATCGTCAACTTGCTTACGCGCTTTTCCGCGAACTCGAATTTTCGTCTTTGACGCGCGAATTTGCCGACACGATGCCGCTTTTTGCGGGTTTGGACAACACAACAAATGTCGTTACGGAAAGACGTTATCAAATCATCAAAACGCGCGAAGATTTAGATGCGCTTGTTCGCAAACTGTGGGAAACCGAGCATTGGAGCATTGACGTTGACGATTCAAATTCGCCGCCGAAAGCGAGTAGTTTTGACAAACTTCCACCGCTTGGCGTGGCGATTGCGATTGGCGCAGGCGCGTCGTATTACATTGATTTGGAAAATTTTGCCGAAGGAAAAGACGCGGCAATTGCGCCGCTTCGTGATATTTTGTCAAACGGTTTTCTGGAGAAATGCACGCACGATTACAAAAATAATCTCGCCGTTTTGCACAAATTGGAGATTACGCCCGAAGCCGTAACGGACGACACTTGTCTTGCCGCGTATCTGCTCGATTCGACTCGTGCGCGATACGAGTTGGATTTTTTAGCGCAGATGCAAATTGGTTTGGAAAAGGCGTTCGAAGTTCCCGAAGGTTGGACGGAAAATCAATATCGCACAACGGAACGCGCCGATTTTGCCGCGCAACTTGCGCCGATTCTCCGCAAAAAGATTCAGGAAGACGAACTCGAAAAACTTTACACGGAAGTCGAAATCCCGATGATTTCCCTGCTTTACAAAATCGAAATGGCGGGAATGAAGGTTGATGTCGGCGCGTTAAACGGTTTTTCGGATTTTGTGGCAACCGAACTCGAAGGTTTGCGCGAAAAGATTTTTGCAATTTCGGGCAAAGAATTTAACATCAATTCGCCCAAACAAGTCGGCGAAATTTTGCAGGAATTGAACATCGCAACGGGCAAAAAAACCGCGACGGGACAAATTTCAACGAGCAAAGACATTTTGCAAGAACTCGCGTTAACTTATGATATTGCACAGCATATCATTGATTACCGCGAACTCGACAAACTCAAAGCAACCTACTCTGACACATTACCCAATCAAATCGCGTCGGACGGACGCATTCACGGAAAATTAAATCAAACCGTCGCCGCGACAGGTCGTTTAAGTTCAACCGATCCGAATCTGCAAAATATTCCTATTCGCACCGAACTCGGTCAGCAAATCCGTCGCGCGTTTATTCCCGAAGTCGGACACAAATTGATTTCCGCCGATTATTCACAACTCGAATTAAGACTTCTCGCGCACATTACCCGCGACGAACGAATGCTCGATGCGTTTCAAAAGGGCGAAGATATTCACGCGCAAACCGCGAAATTAGTGTTCGGGGCAAAAACCGACGCGGAATTAAAAGAAAAACGTCGCCTTGCAAAAATCGTCAATTTTGCCATCGCCTACGCCGTCGAAGCGTTCGGCTTGTCGCAGAGAGTCGGGCTAACCCGCGCCGAAGCGAAAAAGGTGATCGAAGATTATTACGAAACCTACAAAGGCGTGAAAAAGTTTATGGATGAAACGCCCGACGTAGCGCGTGAAAAAGGTTTTATAACTTCAATTTACGGCAGACGGCGTTATTTTCCGTCAATCAACGACCGCAATTTCAACGTCCGCACCCGCGCCGAACGCGAAGCGATCAATATGCCACTTCAAGGCACCGCATCAGATATTGTCAAAATTGCGATGCTCAATGTTGAGAAAGCCTTGCGCCGCGAAAATCTGAAAACACAGATGATTATGCAAGTCCACGACGAACTACTTTTTGAATCGCCCGCATCGGAAGTCGAAAAAGCGATGAAAATTATCAAAAAAGAGATGGAATCGGCAGTTGAAATAGATGTACCGCTAACGGTCGAAATCGGCGCAGGCGAAAATTGGATGACCGCAAAATAGTGTTAGTCATTTGTCATTTGTCCTTTGCTTCTGATTTGAATATTCAAATTGAATTACAAAAAACAAATGACAAATGACAAATGATAAATGTATGAAAATTCTTTCCGCCGCTTATGTTTTGCCGATTTCTGCCGCGCCGATTGAAAACGGCGCAGTGGCGATTGAAAATGATAAAATCGTCGCTGTCGGAACGCGCCAAGAACTCGCCCAAAAATTTCCCGAAGCAATAGATGAAAACTTTGGCGAAGCTGTGATAATGCCCGGCTTTGTCAATGCACATTCGCATCTTGAAATTACGGCGATGCGCGGATTTCTTGACGATGTGGAAGATGATTTTTTCGCGTGGCTGATGAAATTGACGATGACCCGCGCCGATAAATTAACCGAAAAAGACATCGAAACATCCGCTCTGATCGGCGCACTCGAAGGCACAAGAAGCGGCGTAACCTGTTTCGGCGACATCGGGCGTTACGGTAAAGCAGGTTTTCAAGCACTAAAAAAAGTCGGTTTGCGCGGCATTTTATTTCAGGAAACTGATTTTTCACCAAAAAACGAAGAAGCCGAAAACGATTTTGCCAAACTCAAAGACAAATTTCTAACATTACAAGAAACTGAAACAAAGCGCGTCAAAGTCGGTATCTCACCACACGCGCCTTATTCGGTCAGCCGCAAACTTTTTGAAAAAATCACGGATTACGCCCTTGACGAAAATATAAAAATCACGATTCACGCCGCCGAATCGAATCAGGAAAAAGAGTTTTTTCTGACAGGCGAAGGTTTGTTTGCCGAGATGTATCGAAAATTAAATCTCGAATGGAATGCGCCCGAAACGTCGGAGATTGAATATTTGGCGCACATTGGCGTTTTGCAAGCAAAGCCGCTTCTCGCGCATTGCGTCAAAGTTTCGGAAAGCGACATTGATTTAATCGCCGAAAGCGCAACACGCATCGCGCATTGTCCAAAATCTAATGCCAAATTTGGACATGGCATCGCACCGCTTGAAAGGTTTTTAGACAAAAAAGTGCGCATCGGTTTCGGCAGCGATTCGATGGCAAGCAACAACACCTGCGACATTCTAGAGGAAGCGCGGTTTGCCACGCTTTTCGCCCGAAATTCCGCATATAAAAAACGATTCTTAAATGCCCAAGAAATTATCGAAACGGCAACTCTCGGCGGTGCTTCGGCGTTAGGATTGGAAAATGAAATCGGCACACTCGAAACTAGCAAACAAGCCGATTTAATCGTCATTTCATTGGATAATATCGCACAACTTCCCGTTCATAATGTTTATTCAGCTTTGCTTTTTGCCTCGAATGCTCGTGATATTAGATTGACAATGGTGGCAGGCGAAGAAGTTTTCCGCGACGGCGAAGCGAAAAAGATTGACGAAAAAGAAATAAAGCAGAAGATTAAAACGATTTGGCAAAAGATGCGAAAGTAAAGAAGGCGAAACTTGCCAACACAAACAAAAAAGTGTTTAATGATAGTTTGCCTCGTCAACCGACAATCAAGGCAAGCGGGAGTGTGATAAGAAAAGTGGCTTTTGTATCAGTAAATAACAACGAATCAATCGAAAGCGCGTTGCGCCGTTTTAAGCGCAAAGTGATTACCGAAGAGATTATTAAAGACTTGAAAAAACACGCGCATTTTGTTCCGCCGGGACAAAAAGCGAAGTTGAAATCGGCGAATGCCCGCAAGCGTAACCGCAAGCGTTATCGCACAACGCCGACGCGCCAGTTTAACAATAATTCCAACACCAACACCGGTAACAACCGATAGATTTTACATTTTTAATGCGTGATGCGTGGACAGCGAGCATAGTTTTATTTTTGAAACTTCGCCGCTTAAACGCATCTTTTTTTATTTTATGAGTTCGGAAAAAGTTCGTATTTTATTGACCAACGACGACGGTTATCATTCCGACGGCATTGTCGCGTTGGAAAATGCTCTGCGCGAAATCGGCGATGTCTATGTCGTTGCGCCTGCGTCGGAAATGAGTGGCGCGTCGCACAGTTTAACCTTGTCGCGTCCTCTGCGGATTCGGCAGATTGACGAACGCCATTGGACGGTTGACGGAACGCCGACGGATTGCGTAACACTTGCGCTGAATCGTATTTTGCCGCCCGAAGAACGTCCGCATCTATGCGCGTCGGGCATCAATCACGGCGCGAATCTCGGCGACGACGCGACTTATTCGGGAACAGTTGCCGGTGCGCTTGAAGCAACTATTTTAGGCGTTCCGGGTCTTGCTTTTAGTTTAGCGGTGAGCCGCAATCAAGACTTCACCGAATCGGCAATAATCGCCAAACAGATGACTTCCAAAGCCATAAACGAAGGTTTGCCCGAAGGAACGCTCCTTAATATCAACGTCCCGAAAGGCATCCCGAAAGGCATCCGCGTAACGAAACAAGGCTTCAAAGATGCGCGTCCGATTATTAGCGAACATACCGATCCGCGCGGCAAATTATATTATTGGATCGGCGAAGAACGAAGCGGTTTTCACCCCGAAGGCGGCACGGATTTTGAAGCCATTGACGAAGGTTTTGTGTCCGTTACGCCGATGCGAAGCGATTTGACCAATCACCGCGCTATCGAACTTTTGAAGTCTTGGGAACGGTAAAGTTAATTTAGATTTTGGGTTTCAGTCCAAATAAATCCAAAATCCAAAATCCAAAATTAAGATGGTGGATGAGTATCAAATTTCACGCGACGCGATGATTAACAATCTGCGTCAGCGTTATAAAATTCGGGATGAACGGGTTTTAGAAGCGATGACCGCCGTGCCGCGTCATTTGTTTGTGCCTGATGCCTTAAAATCGCAAGCCTACAAAGACAATGCGTTGCCGATTGAACATAAGCAGACCATTTCACAGCCTTTTATCGTCGCCCGAATGAGTGAATTGCTCGAACTTGCGCCCGAAGCGAAAGTTTTGGAAATCGGTGCCGGTTCGGGCTATCAAACCGCGATACTAGCGCGTCTTGCGCGAATGATTTACGCGATTGAAAGAGTTCCGAAACTCACCGAACAAGCCCAAGAAAGATTAAACAAATTAAATATTCGCAATGTAACTCTGCGCTGTGCCGACGGCACAAACGGTTGGGAAGTTCACGCGCCGTTTGACGGAATTTTAGTCGCCGCCGGAAGTCCGTCAATGCCTGAACCGCTTCTAAATCAACTAAAAGTCGGCGGAAAACTTGTCATTCCAATCGGACAAGACCACAAATCGCAAACTCTAATCCGCGTTACGCGCACACCAAACGGTTTTCACACCGAAGATTTCGGCGCGTGTTCTTTTGTGCCGTTAATTGGTGAACACGGCTGGCAGTGAGAAGTGAGAAATAAATTGATTTTCACTTCTCACTTCCTCCCTCAAACTTTTTACGGCGTTATGCGAATTATTCTTCCGGTAAAAACTTCGGTTACAAAAATATCGCCGCTGGGTGAATGAAAAGCCATACTTGTCGGCGAAATTAAATTGTTGACGATGGTGGTCGGCGTTCCGTTGGGCGTATCAAACCGCTGAAGTCGTCCGGGCGCACCCATCGAGAGATTAGTGCTAACTTCTAAAGTGTAAAACCGATTGCAAGCATTGCCGCACGAAACCGGAAGAACATCAATTGCCGATGACAAACCGCCGATAAAAGGCGAATTTGTTCCCTTCGTCAAATCAATGCTTCTAACTTCAGCGAAACCGGAAATAAACGGTGCGCCGGTTAAAAGCGGAACGAGAAGTTGATTGCCGAAAAGCCGCAGACCGTCGGGAACGGCTTCAACAACCGGCGGTATCGGCGGCATATTCGGATTTGGGCGCGGCGGAAATGCAATGAATGTTCCGATTGCGCCGGTTATCGGATTAACTGTCCGAACCATATTTTGTGCGGCATCCGACACATAGATTGTGTTTGCCGTGAATACTATCCCGAACGGATTGGAACTTCGAACATTGCCGGCAAAATTCGGGCGCGGCTCAGGCACAAAGTCAGGGAAATTTCCCACTAATCGCAGCGCGGCGCGTGGGGTATTGTTTCCTAGTATGACGGTTTCACCGCTTGCTAAACGGGCGTGGTCGGCGGGCAATAATTGATAATTGTAACTGCCCGGCTGAAAGCCGTCGTGATGAAAAAGCAACACGAGAACGGAACTGAAAAGCGGCGAATTCGGATTTGGATTCGGTATTTCGGTGCCGGGAAATGGTCCGTTTAAGACCTCATTGCCGCTTCCGATGGCAATAAACAGATGATCGCCTTCAAGCCACATTGCCGACGGTCCCGAAGCATCGCCGTTCGGCGTAGCTGGACCGGATGGCAAACCGTCCAATAACGTAAATCGTGCGCCTTGTTCCGTGATAAGCGAAATGCGTCCACTATTTGGAATTGCCACGTCACCGCCTTCGGACACCAAAAAATAGCCCGGTTGCGGCACATAGATTATTTTACTCGGTGATTTTAATCCAGCAACAAAAACCGAACTTGTTTGCGCTTCGGTTGCCGAATTGACGAAAATCAAAGCTAATAATGTAAAAACGATAATTACTAATGGTTTTTTTGCGAACATAATTTTTTTCTCCTTCTAAATTTAGTTAAAGTAGCGGTTGTTGACCGCATTATAGTTTTAAGTTAATCCGTCTTTTGATTGAACCGACGGTCAAATCTTTTCCTTAAATTTGCCTTCATATATTAACGCGACAAATTAGCCGAAGAAGGATAAATAATTTTTCGTGCCATTCGCTTATCTGTTAGAAAATTGATTGACTTAATACTCTAAATAGGCATATTCTTAAAGCCAAAAAGCGCGGTAAAATATGGAGCAATCGCAACAAACATCAAAACAAATAACCGGGATGTTGCTTGAATGGAGAGATGGCAAACAGGAAGCCTTAGACGCGCTTTTGCCGCTTGTTTATGACGAACTTCATCGCCAAGCCTCGCGGTATTTGCGCCACGAACGAATCGGACATACTTTGCAAACAACCGCGCTGATTCACGAAACTTATCTGAAATTGATTGACCAACGAGAAGTTAATTGGCAAAACCGCGCTCATTTTTTTGGTGTTGCCTCGCAAGCAATGCGACGGATTTTGGTTGATTATGCCAAAGCCCGACATCGTGAAAAACGCGGTGGAATCGGCGAAAACTTACCTCTCGAAGCGGTTACTTTAGCAGTGTCTGGCGAAAAAGGTATTGATTTAGAATCATTGGATGAAGCATTAACACGACTTGCCGAATTAGATGAACGACAAGCCAAGATTGTCGAACTCCGCTATTTTAGCGGCTTGAGTGTCGAAGAAACCGCCGAAGTTCTCCGCATCTCAACCGCCACTGTGAAAAACGATTGGAAATCGGCAAAGGCTTGGCTATATCAAGAGATAACGAAATGAATTCCGAACGTTGGCAAAAAGTTAAAGGTTTATTCGATGTAGCCGTCGAACTCGCGCCAAAAGAGCGCAAACTGTTTCTTGTTAAATCGTGCGGCAATGATGAAGACTTGCGCCGCGATGTCGAAAATCTGCTTGATTCTTACAATGACGCGGAAAGTTTTATGGAACAAGCTGCCGTTGTTGAAGTTGCCGGTCTTATAATTGAACCAAAAAATCTCGAAGCGGGAAAAAGTTTCGGGCATTACGAAATAATTAAACAAATCGGCGCGGGCGGAATGGGCGAAGTTTATCTTGCCAAAGACAACAAACTCGACCGAAAAGTCGCCGTCAAAATCCTCAACGAAAAGTTTGCCAAACACGAATCGAATCTTCAACGCTTTATTCAAGAAGCCAAAGCTGCGTCAGCCTTAAATCATCCGAATATCTTGATCATTCACGAAATCGGCGAAGCAGAAGAAACAAATTATATCGTCAGCGAATTTATCGAAGGTAAAACTTTGCGCGACATTATTCTTAAAACATCACTGAAACTTTCGGGAATTTTGGATATTTCAACTCAGATCGCCAATACTCTCGTCGCCGCCCACACTGCAAAAATCGTTCACCGCGACATCAAACCGGAAAATATTATCGTGCGTCCCGACGGATTTGTGAAAATTCTCGATTTCGGTTTAGCTAAATTGGTTGAACAAAAAGCCGTCGGTTTTGAAGCGTCAACGGTCAAACAAAACGAAACGGCAAAAGGCGTGATTTTGGGAACGGTCAATTATATGTCGCCCGAACAAGCTAAGGGAGAAAAGATTGATGAGAGAACGGACATTTTCAGTTTCGGCGTTTTGCTTTACGAAATGATCGCGGGGAGAACGCCGTTTGCGGGCGGTTCGATATCGGAAACTTTTGCGAATTTGATAAATTCAGAACCGCAACCGCTTTCCCGTTTTTCAGAAAATGTGCCGGACGAATTACAGCGCATCGTCGCCAAAACGCTTCGCAAAAACAAGGACGAGCGTTATCAAACGATGAAAGATTTGCTCACAGATTTAAAAAATTTACGGGAAAATCTGGCGTTTAACGAGAAATTCGAAAGTTCGCATCCGCCGAATGTCGAAAACGCAACCGCATTTTTACAAACCGCGACCGGCGATGTAGATAATCAGACGAATAAAGCGAGTAATAATTCGATCGGACAGATCAAATCGCGCAAATCGCTTGTCATCTTTGCGTTTGCTGTTTTGCTAATTACCGCCGTTAGTTTTGGCTATTATTTTGTGTCTGTCAGAAAATCGAATTCAAGCGCGGTGGTCAAAAAATCGCTCGCCGTTTTGCCGTTTGTTAATACCGGAAAAGATGAAAATGTCGAATATTTGTCGGACGGAGTTTGGGAAAGCATTATCAACAATTTGTCGCAACTTTCAGGTTTGCGGGTGATGTCGAGTAATTCCGCGTTGCGATTTAAGAACAATCAAACCGACACGAAAAATATCGCTTCGCAACTCGGCGTGGATGTTTTAGTAACGGGCGACATTAAACAACTCGGCGATAAACTCATCATAAATGTTCGTCTGATTGACGCAAGCGATGATTCGCAGATTTGGGGCAATCAATATGTTAAATCTTCCGCCGATATTCTCGCCGTGCAAAACGAGATCGCGCAAGCTGTCGCCCAAAATCTGCGGGTGAAATTAACCGGCACAGATCAACAGCAATTGGCAAAACGCCCGACGGAAAACGCCGAAGCCTACCAACTTTATCTGCGCGGACGTTTTCAGGTTTTTAAATTAACGCCGACGGATATAAACAAAGGTATTTCGTATTTTCAACAAGCGATTGATCTTGACCCGAACTACGCGCTGGCGTATGCCGGAATCTCCGACGCTTATCGTTCGCTCGCGCTTGGCAGTGAAATGAATCCGACCGAAAATCTGCCAAAATCGAAAGCCGCAGCAGAAAAGGCAATCGAAATTGATGAAACGCTTTCCGAAGGCTATACCGCACTCGGCGCGTCCGACTTTTGGCTGTGGGATTGGATTGCCGCCGAAAGTAATTATAAACGCGCTTTGGAACTCAATCCGAACAGCGCGGACGTTCATCTTTTTTACGCGCATTTTCTTTCAAATATGGGACGACATACCGAAGCACTTAATGAAATCAAATTAGCCAGAAAACTCGATCCGCTTTTCCCGTTTGTCGGCGCACTCGAAGGTCAGTTTTTGAATCACGCCGGACGAACCGACGAAGCCTTGGACAGATTACAGAAAACCTTTGAACTCGCGCCGAATTTCTGGTTTCCGCATTTATTCGCTTCGAGCGTTTATTCACAAAAAGGAATGTATGAGGAAGCCGTCGCCGAAGCCCGCAAAGCCAAAGAATTTGCACCCGCTCAAACCGTATCGAACGCTTTTGAAGGCTACGCACTGGCGAAATCGGGAAAACGCGCAGAAGCACAATCCTTGTTAGACGGATTGTTGAAATTATCAACCACGCGATTCGTTCCGCCGGATCACATCGCATTAATTTATAACGGTCTCGGCGAAACCGAAAAATCGCTCGACTGGCTGGAAAAAGGCTACGAACAGAAAGATCCGAAAATGGCTTTTCTGAAAGTCGAACCGAAATGGAACAATCTGCGAAATGAACCGCGTTTTATTGATTTGATGCGGCGGATGAATTTTGAATAACGAAGGAATTTGCAATAAGGCAAAAATTTGTAACTTTCCACATCTTTTAGCGTTTTCAGGTGAACTTTCCAGTCTTCGCAAAATTTTTGCTTGTCCGTTTTTTAAAGAATTTACCGATTCGGCTTTTCTTCCTTCGGCTTTTCTACTTCTGGCGGATTTTCGTCGTCGTCTAAAATTTTAACTTCAGTGCCGAATTTTTGATATTCTTTGAAGCGTATCAGATTGCGCGTTTCAAAAACATCGGACTTTTGGCGAAAGGTTAGACGCACATCAGAGAGCGATGGAAGCAGATATTTTTCATCGTTTATCGTTACCCAATCATAGTCAATGACGCGCTTTGCCGAACGAATCGGAAAGGTTTCGGGCAATTCGGTAGCGTTACTTTCAACGCGCAACACGCGGAAATTATCGCGGTCAATCCAAACTTTGCCTGCCATCCCGGTAATCGTCGTTTCTTCCGTGTATCCCGCCGAAGTTACAACCTGTTTGGCTTTGTCGCGGGTTATCAAATAATCGAAAACGACGGCTCGACGGTTACGAATCGTGTCAGTATCAACAATTTCAAATTTTGTTTCGCTCTCCGGTTTGAAAATTATTGCCAAAACCGTAACAAATTCGCCTGTCGAACTCGTGCCGCCGGTTTCTTCGTAACTTTGTTTCGAGGTCGAATTGGTTTGCAAAACACCGTTGATTGATAAAACTTTGTAGTCTTCCTGTCCCGAAGCGCGATAGCTAACGGCGACGACTAAGCGGTCAAGGTTGCGAAAATTATTTGTGCCGGCATACGCGGCGGAACGCTGAATCTGTTGTTTAACAACAAAATCCGGCATCTCGTCAACTGCGGCTAACGTATTTTCCCGCGTCTTGGTCAAAACTTGCGCCGCTTCTTTTTCCGAAGGCAGTTTGGCTGTGTTCGGATTTTGCCGACGACGTTCCGATTCTTCTAAAGCGCGTTGCAATTCGCTGTCGTTTTTGCTTTTTGTTCTCGTTAAACCACGCAAACCGTCGGTTAATTCAAAGCCGATGCCGCGCTTGCGAATCGCTCCAATCAGTTCATCTTTTTTGCCCGGGATTTTTTGTAGATCGTAGAGTAATTTGACATATTCGGTCTGCGTCAATGGCTTTTGCACCGGTTCTTGGGCAAACATAAACTGAATCGAGAATAAAATTATAATTGCGGAAACTATCTTTTTCATTTGTTTTTTAAAGATGCGTGAACAATCTATTTCGTTTGCCGACCAAATAAAATTAAAGCGGAGAAATGTTCTAAAAGACACTCTCCGCTTGTATTATTTATAAATTACGAATAAAACTCAATTAGTTAACCCAATCTTCTTCGTAGTTCAATTGCCAATGCCGTGTTACCCAATTTTGCGCGGCAGTCAAAACATTTTGCTTCCATTTTTTGAAGTTGTCCGAAACGGAAAGCGCAGCTAACGGTTTGCTTGGGTCGCGCTCAACCCTGATAACATTTGTTTGAACTTCGATGATAGTTTTTTCCTCATCGAAAATCCGCAACTTTACTTCGCTTCCAACCGGCGGCAAAATATCGAGATTTACCAAAGCACTCGTTTCACCGAGATTTTCCGTTAAACCATTGACAAAAATCGTGTTACCACTGACTTCATCAACCCAACTTGCCTGCACCGACAAACTTGCCATTATCCGATGTTGCACCGGCGTTTTATTTACTACTGTTGTATATGCTAAACGTGACATATTTTCCTACCCCCTTTTTCGGTTCTTTATTTTCCAAAAACTTTGGATGCTTTAAACAAAATGTTTATTGCCCGAATAATCTAAACTACAATTATTAAAAAGTCAAGTATCCTCAAATCGCTCAAATCGCTCACAATCTAATTATACACAACTAACCATCAAACACAACCCTTAAAGCAACTATTGAAAGATTATATTTTTAACCATTTTCTACCAAACTACTCCGACAATTCGCACAAATCGCTCACTAAAAAACTGCACTGGAAAACTAAATTTATTTCAACTAAAACTTTCAAACAACCCGAAGTTTACACCTCGACAGTCTATAACGCTTGAATCAGCCGAAAGGTTGCAAACAAAGTCAGTCGCAAAATGTCTGCTGACTTTATTAAGACAAAAGTCTGCCAAGTTATTCCCTAATTCTTGTAATTGCGAGTCAAGTTTAATCTATTCGTCAGTTTTTTTTAATTTTTAACCTAAAATTAACCACTGTGTAAGAAAATTTGTGTAGTGGAACTTGCAAAATTTCAAGAGATGTAAATGCGGAACTCAATTTGCGTGTTTTTATAAGGACAAGTTTATGTTTCCACTAAAATATTGGCAGTTTTTTCATTAGCTATGCCTACTGGAAGCGTTAAAAGTGTGAAAAATAAACACTTAAATTTATCTTGACAGAAAATTTCGGAGTTTGTAAAAGAAACCAAAAGGTTAAATGTTTAGAATTTAAAATCCAAAAATCAAGATAAAAATTCAAAATTCAAAATATATCGTCTTTTTTATATTCAAAAAAACGCAATTTAGTTTCTAAAATTCTATTAAATCAAAGAGGTCAAAAAAAACAAATGACTAAACAAACATCAATTAAATTTTTAGCAGTAATGATTTTCTGTCTGCTTTTCGGCATTGGGCAAATTTTCGCCCAAGCAGGCAGCGGCAGTATTACTGGTGTCGTCGCCGATTCGACCGGTGCGATTGTCCCAAATGCGACAGTCAAACTCGTCAATAAAAATAATGGATTGGAAAAAACCACAACAGCCAGCGGAGATGGAGTTTATACCTTCACTTTGCTGCAACCCGGCAACTATTCGGTTTCCGCCACCAGCGGCAGTTTTGCCGAACAAAAACTCGATGTCGAAGTCCAAGTCGGACGCACGACGGATGCAAACTTTACGCTTGGCGCGAGTGATGTTTCGGCAACCGTCGAAGTAACGGCGGAAGGTATTCAAACAACCCAAAACCAATCTGATGCAGTTTTAGACGAAACGGCAATTCAAAATCTGCCAATTAATGGTCGTCGGTTTCAAGACTTTGCCATTTTAACACCAACCGCCCAAATTGATCCGTCACGCGGACAGATTTCGCTTTCCGGTCAACGCGGCATTAACTCGAACATCAATATTGACGGACTTGATTTTAACCAACCGTTTTTCGGTGG
>JANOXW010000284.1:0-8240 GCA_031418635.1 Acidobacteriota bacterium | reverse complement strand
AATCAGGCTTTAAAGATGCTGAAGAAACAGAGCGAATGTTGCGCTCATATTCCAACGATGAACCTTTTTCCGCTTTTGTTTTCCGCACGATTGCCGATCCGTTTGCCGGCAGAATAAATGTGATGAAAGTCGTTTCGGGCAAAGTTTCATCCGATGCAACCGTTTATAATTCGCGCCGCGACACGATGGAACGATTGGGCGCACTGCACGTTTTGCAGGGAAAAACTCTTGATAAAGTTCCCGAAGCAAAAACGGGCGACATTATCGCGGTTGTTAAATTGAAAGACACACAAACCGGCGATACGCTTTGCGACAAAGCCGACTCGATTGTTTATCCAAACGTCAAATATCCCGAAGCTGCGATTTCGTTTGCGATTGAACCGAAATCACGCGCTGACGAAGATAAAATTTCCACCGCTTTGCACAAAATTCTCGAAGAAGACCCAAGCCTTCATTTTGACCGCGACGCACAGACCAAGGAATTTATTCTTTCAGGTTCGGGACAACTGCATATTGAAACGGTCGTGGACAAATTAAAAAATCGTTATCACGTCGAAGTTGCGTTGCACCCGCCAAAAGTTCCGTATAAAGAAACGATTACCGCGCAAGTCGAAGTTCAGGGACGACACAAAAAACAATCGGGCGGACGCGGACAATTCGGCGATTGTAAATGTATCTTTGAACCGCTGGAAAGAAGTGGCGGATTCGAGTTTGTTGACAAAATCTTCGGCGGCGCGATTCCGGCAAACTTCCGTCCCGCGATTGAAAAAGGAATTGTCGAAGCCGCGCAAAACGGCGCAGTTGCCGGTTATCCGTTGGTTGATTTTAAAGTAACGCTGATTGACGGCAGTTATCACAATGTTGATTCGGACGAACACAGTTTCCGTGCGGCAGGCAGAAAAGCGTTTCGCAACGCGATGGCAAAAGCGCGTCCGACCTTGCTCGAACCGATTATGGACGTTGAAGTTTTCTGTCCGCAAGAAGTTTCGGGCGACATCATGGGCGATCTCAACTCGCGGCGCGGGCGTGTGCAAGGAATGGAAACACGCGGCAAACAACAAGCCATTAAAGCGCAAGTTCCGCTATCGGAAATGCTCGATTATCAAGGACGTTTGAATTCGATGACACAAGCCCGCGGTTCATATCACATGCAATTTTCGCATTATGATCCGCTTCCACACAACTTAGTTGGAAAGGTTATCGAACAAGCTCAAGCCGACGGTAGAATCAGAGCGCACGACGACGATGAATAACTTTCAAAATAAGGTAGAACAGACTGTTAGTCTGTTCTACTCGCACAACTAATTAATAAATTTATGATGAAAATAATAATGTCTAAAAAATCTTTTTTAATAATACTAACTTTACTGACGCTGTTTATGACGGCTTGTCAGTCAAGTCCGACAACAACCATTCCGAACAATTCGGGACCGACTCCTGATGTTCCTAACAAACCAAAAGAAACAAATCAACCTGTGGTAAATCTTTCGGAAATGAATCATTCGGAGATGAAATCTGCGCCGAACGCTGCTAAAGAACCGTTTGATTTACAATTTCTCGATACGATGTCAGAGCATCATAAAAGCGCAGTTGTAATGGCAAATATAGCTTTGACCAAAGCGGAAAATGCCGAATTAAAAACCTTCGCACAAAAAATTATTGCCGACCAATCCGAAGAAATCACACAAATGAAACAATGGCGCGACAAATGGTTCGCCGACAAACCGGCGGCGTTGAACTTGGAAATGTCGGGAATGTCGGATTCGATGAAAGGAATGAATATGAAAGCGTTCGACTCGCTGAGTGGAAAGGCGTTTGACCTTGAATTTATCAAGCAAATGACCGCCCATCACAAAGGCGCAGTTACTATGGCAAAAGAAGCCTTAACCAAAGCCGAACACGCCGAAATCAAAACGATGGCACAAGGCATAATCACCGCGCAAGAAGCTGAAATCGAACAAATGCAAGCGTGGCAAAAGGCTTGGAGCAAATAACAGAAAACGAAAAGTGGAAAATGGAAAGTGGAAAGTGGAAAATTGTTAATTGGAAATCTTAATTTTCCATTTTCCATTTTCCGTTTTCCGTTATTGTTTATGAACACGCGCACCAAAAAACGAGGCAAGACGCATTTTGTCGTTGCCGTTTTGAGCAGTTTGATAACTGCTTTGCTTTTTTTCAGTTTGCCGACGATTTATCTACTGATTTCATCAGATTCAAGCCACGCCGACGATGTTATTTTTCGACTTAGTTTGAGTTTAGGATACACCGCGCTATTGCTTTTGTTATTTACATTGCTCATTAGCGTCTGGAATTTATGGAAAAACCGAAAGTTGTTGCCGATTCAATACGACGTGCGCCGCGATGTCGGAATTTGGGCGGGAATTGTCGGAATTTTGCATAGCGTTGTCGGACTTTTTGTTCATTTCCGCGATAAACCGAACAGTTTTTTATACTATTTTATTTTTCCGCCCGAAACTTCTTCAAGTTTTCCGCTTCGTTACGATCTATTTGGCTTGGCAAATTACACAGGGCTTTTCGGATTTTTACTCGTTGCATTGTTATTGGCTATTTCTAATGATTTTTCACTCAAAAAACTCGGCAATAAAAGGTGGAAAAACTTGCAACGCCTTAATTATTTGTTTTTCGGCTTTGTTTTCATACATTCCGTCATCTACGCCTTGATAGAAAAACGCCCGTTGCCATTATTTGCTTTAGCACTTCTGCTGTTCGGTTTGGCAATTTCTCTACAAATCTTCGGTTTCTCTAAATATCGAAGTTCGCGCGATAAAAAGATTGCCTAAAAATCTGATTTCAACTACACTCTTCCTAATCTTTACAAGATTGTTTTACCATTAAGCTCTGAAAGTTTCGAGGAATCTCTATATGTCTTGGACTTCTTTCTTTAAAAATCCGAAAACCGCATTAGTCGGTTCAGGTTTGGCAATTTTTGGCGGTGCAACTGCATCTGTTTTAACATCAACCGATCCTGTTTCCAATACTTTGATTATTGCGGCAGCACTTTCGGCACTCGGAGGTTTGGGCGGAAACTTTTTTTCTTCGGCTTGTGAAAAACAATTTCCCAATAAATCTAGTCGTGATGAAATTCTGCAAAACGGAGATTTAACCCGCGCCGTTGGACGTGCGATTTTTCTTTTGATTTTGAAAGAGTCGAAAAAAGAATCTTACGCTGATGATTGTGAAAGATTGAAAACAATCGGTAATTCTGACGAAACTCTTTGGGAAGATATTGTTTTAGGAGTTGAAGACAAAGAAAATCCGCGTTTTGAATTGTCGGAAGATGATTTGCGACAACTTTCAGGTGATTTTCTGACGCAATATATTGCTTCGGAAACTGGGAAAATTGATGAAATCGAATCTTTAACACCGCAAGAATGGCGGATTATTGTTGAAAAACTCGGCGAAAAACACGGATTGATAATCCAATTTGATACGGCTTGGAATGTTGCTAATGCTTTGCACAAAGGTTTTGCGAAATCACTTCGCAAAACTATAATACTAAATCAGAATAGTATGTGCGTATAATAGTTAAATGAACTATGAAAAGTTGATAAGCGAAAGTGTCAGTCAATTGGAAGTTCTCCGCAAGAAGCAACGATTAGTGAGAAATGAAAAGCGGATTCAATTTTTGAAATTTCTCAAAAGCGGAGAAGCCAGCACCCGACTCGAAGCGGGAAATAATGTCGGTTGGAAACTACGGCAATCGCAAAAGATATGGCAGCTTTACCGCCAAGCAGGTGTAGCCGGAGTGTTGGCAAAAACCGATAATCGTGGTTTTGGGAAACTGTCGGCAGTCGAAATCAGCCGACTCAATAGATATTTAAGCGAGTTCGGAGCGAAGAGTTTGGCGGAGATGCGCCATTACATCAAAGATTCATTCGGAGTCAGTTACACAATCGGAGGATTAAGCGATTTGTGCATTCGATTGAAGATCAAACTGAAAACGGCGCGACCGAGTAATTATCGGCAAAACCAAGCAGAAGTTGAAACATATAAAAAAACTTCGGAAATTTGAGAAATGGATATGGCGACGAGGAAATTGAATTTGAAGATGAAATGCGGCTTGGAACGCGGACTGAACTGGGCAGAAAATGGTCGCCAATCGGAGTGCGTCCTAGCGGAAAACAGAAAATCGGTTACGAATACTTGTATTTGTATGTTTCGCTCAAACCGTTTACGGGCGAGTTATTTGCGATGTTTCTGCCACGTCTGGACAAAGAATGTTGCGCTCTTTTCACCAAAGAGCGGAGTCGGACGATTGACTCCAGATTGTTGATGATCGCTGATGGCGCGACGGCACACCGGAGCGCGGATGAAAAGATCGAATTGCTGAAACTTCCTGCGTATTCGCCGGAAACCAATCCAGTTGAAAGGTTTTTTGAAGAACTAAGAAAACAGTTGGAGTTTTGTGTGTTTGAAACTTTAGATGAAGCAGAATTTTATTTGACCAAAGTGTTGCAAAAGTATTATGAGCAACCTGAATTAATCAAATCATTAACCCTTTATCCATACATCAAACACGCACAATTAAATCTGAATTAGTATTATTTCTCACCTCACACTTCAATCTCGCCTAACGCCAAAGCAATTTAATTATTTGCTGTGGCATTAGGTGAGATTATTTTGTTTGAAGATTATACTCGCCTTCAAGAAGCTGAATTAAGAACAGGCTTTGCAATGTTAGTCAACCAAAACCGGAATTTGTGGACGCACTTTCGGTTGCGGAATTTCCACTCGTGGTGGCGCGATTAAATTAAAATGAGTAACGCACAACAAATTGCATACTTCGCGGTTGACCTTGAATGGCGGTAAAGTTTGCGAAATTTGCCGGAGTTTGAGTGGCGTTGTTTGGGTCGAGTTCGACTCTGTAATCTGCGAGGTTGATGCTTCCCATTTTTTGTGTGTTGGTAAGATTGAAAACTTCCCAACGGAATTGGAGTTTGTGACTTTCCCACGGCAAATCGAAAGTTTTGCCCAAGCCCATATCAATCACCAAATAGCCGGGCAGACGGAAAATATTGCGTTCGCCGGTTTCGCCCGGATAGGCGTTGCGAAAACTGCGATAGGCTTCCAGAGAGTTACAGCCGAAAAGACTGCCGCCGCGTGTCGGGCAGGTTTGAACGTCGGCGGTGCGCGTGGTGTAGCTTTTGACAGACCAATTTGTCGCCCAGCCGTTGTCCGTCGGCGCGGAGATTGGCACGCCGGAGTTGTAACGGAAAATTCCGGTCAATTGCCAGTTGCCAAAAATTAGATTGGCGAATTTATTGATATTGCCGAAAATCGGTTCGCCGCGTCCGATTGGCAGTTTAAAAATGGCGTTGGCGTTGACTATGTGGCGCATATCGAAATCGGACGCGGCATACATATCTTCCTGTCGAAAAGGATTGATGGTATATCCGGCGGAATTAAAAATACCGGAGGCTTGCAGACCCGAACCGTCGTCCTCAGAGCGCGAAAAAGTGTAGTTAAAATCCATCACGAGCCGCGTTCCGAGTCTTTGGCGAACTGAAAAAGATACCGCATGGTAATTGGATTTTCCAATCGAACTCAAAGCCGCGTAAGAGCCGAATTGCGGTTGAAAGAAAATATGTTGATTGGGAAAACGGCTTGACAGACGCGATAAGGCAAGTTGCGCGTCCGTCCAATCAGAGCCTGTTTCGCAACTGCCCGCGCCTCTGAAAACCAACGAATAGACGGCTTGCGTTTGGTTGTAACCGGGGGGACAGCCCAAGTCCGCAGATAAACTTGCCGGAAAAAGATTGGCGAAATAAGGAATTTGCGGAACTTGCAAAAGAGGCGTGCCTTGCTGTCGCAAAATTTCCAACTGCGTCGCCGCCGAATACCAATCCGTTCCCGACTGCGTGTCAACAAAATTGGTGACTGCCGCTGCATCACGCGCTTGCAGAAGATTTCGCGCACGGCGACCGAGATATGAAACCGAAACGATTATGCCAGCCGGAAAGGTGCGTTCAAAAGTCAAATTCCAACTGTAGTTAATCGGCGAAACCCGATTTTCGTCAAATCCGACTTGAGATGCCGTCGGAAAATTTTGATTCGCAGGTTGAATCGGAAAAGTCAGATTGCCGACCGGAAGCACGAGATTCGGCAAATTTCTGATGGTTTGGTTAAAGCCGGTGAACGGCGATCCGGGGCGGTTGGTCAAATTGTAGAAGTTAGCGCGAGTTTGTGAACTCGATGTGAAGCCGAAATTACTCTGGGCTTCGTATCTGCCCACCAAAATGGACGTTAAATAATCATTCGTTACAGCGAAACCACCGCGAACGACCGATTTGCCGTTTCTGCCGAACAGCCAGCCCAAAAGGTTTTTCCCGAAATTCGGCGACCACGCCAGCGCAAAACGCGGCTGAAAATTATTCGTGTCCCATTTATAAAGCGGCGATTTGCCGTTTGCCGCGCCGGAAAGGTCTAAAACAATCGGCTCGTTGTAAGGCGTGCCGTTTGCCGCCGCTTCCGCACGGCGTTTGAAATACTCGCTCAAACCGATATTCGGTTTGACTTCATAACCGCCCGTTTCATAAACCGGACGGCTCAAACCGTAGCGCAATCCGGCGGTTATAGTCAGATTCGGGCGAAGTTTCCATACGTCTTGAAAGTAAAAATCGTATTCTTCGCTTTTGAATTCACGCTCACGCGCCGTTCCCACATCTTGAAGTGTGCCGTCGCGCCGGAAAATAAATCTCGCGCTATATCCCGTAAAACGTCCGATGAGTGCCGCCGCCGCGTCTTGCACGCTTTCGGTATTGACAATTTGATAACCGAAAGTGCTTTGCAAATAATTATTCAGCGGAGTCGTAATCGAATCTCCCGTTCCCGGATAAAAAACGGAATCTACAAATGCCACATCAAAAGAACGGGTAAAAGCTGCCAGACGGCTACGGGTAAATCGGATATTCGTTCCGAATTGAAAAGTGTGCGTGCGCCAAAGCACGGAAACGTCGTCGGTGATATTTTGAACCGGGTCAACAAAGGAAGAAGTCCGTCGAAACAAACGCGGCGAATAAACATTATCAAAAATAATCGTATTATCGCTCGAATCGCCGGAAGCGGTTTGAGCATTACGGCTCAAACCGAAGCGGAAATTGTTGAATAATTTTGCAGAAATCGTCCAATTATGACCAACAACAAAACCCGTCGGATGACTCCAGACGCTCGGCGCGGGCGTATCGGGAAACTGCGGCGCATTCGTTTCAAAATCGTCAATATAATTGAAGCGGAAAAACGCCTGCTGTTTGGCGTTGATGTTAAAATCGAGGCGCAAAACGTGCGAATTGTTGATGATTTTGTTGTCGGCGTTAAAGCGAAAACCGGCGGTGTTGAATAAAGCATCGCCGGTGCTGTCGCCCACCTCAAAACTGTTTGCCGGATAACGTGCGGCGGCATCGGCGAAAACCGAAAGCGCAATTGGATTACAGCCGGTTATAATCGGAAAAACCGTCGTGATTTGCGAACAATTCAGCGAAGCAATCTGTTCGTTCGTGGTTTGAAAGCGAACGATGCCTTGTCCCAAATTCGCCAACGGCACAACGCGGACATTCGTTTCGCCGCGTGTCGTGCGTTCGCCCTCGAAACTGTAAAAAAAGAAGGCGCGGTTTTTCCAAATCGGTCCACCGATTGCGCCGCCAAAAACATTTCGGTCAAATTTCGGTCGTTCCACGCCGGCGCGGTTGTTAAAAAAATCGTTCGCCGTCCAGCCCGTTCTGCGCCCGGTCAGAAAAATCGCGCCGCGCAAATTGTTCGTTCCGCCTTTGGTAACAAGCGAAATTTGTGCGCCGGACGAACGCCCTTGAGAAGCGTTCGGGTTGGTCGTGGTTACGCGAAATTCTTCAATCGCTTCGGCGTTTAAGCGCAAAACCGGAGTGAAAATGTTGTTTGTTACGGCATCATTGACATCAACTCCGTCAAGCGTAATGTTTGCCTGATCGCTTCTGCCGCCGACAACATAACCGAAGCGCGTAACGCCGGGCTGAAGCGTTAAAAGATTGATGACATCCCGCGCTTCGGTCGGAAGCTGTATAACTTGGCTTGAATTAAATGAATTTCCAATCGTCGCGTCCTGCGTGTTGAGCAACGCTTCGGCGGTATTGCTTTGCACATTGACGGTTTCGCTGATGTTGCCGATTTCCAAAACAACGGAAACTTCCGTCGGCATATCAACCTGAGCGCGAATTTCCGTTCGGATAAATTTCTTAAAACCGTTCATT